>JBIJDI010000090.1:0-8426 GCA_044344235.1 Sulfuritalea sp.
GGCGACGGCGATCACCGAACTTGGCGTCGGTGAGGCGCTGGTGTCCTTTCTCGATGAGCAGGGCCGGCCAAGCGTGGTCGAGCGCGCCATGGTGTTGCCGCCCGCCTCTCGCATCGGGCCACTGACAGTTGAGGAACGCCGCGCGGCGGTCGCGGCTTCACCGATTGCCGGACATTACGAGCAGGTGCTCGACCGCGAATCCGCCTACGAGAAACTGCAGGGCGTGTCGACGCAAAAACTCGGCGCTGGCGATACGGCGGTCACGCCGCCAGAACCGCAAGCCTCAGGCGGCGGCTTTTTCGGTGGCATGGGCGATGCTCTGGGCGGCATGCTGGGCGGCGGTGCGCGTACCGGCACACGCGGACGGCAAACGGTGGTCGAAGCCGCTGTGTCGAGCACCGTGCGCGCCATCGGTTCCTCTCTCGGTCGCGAGATCGTGCGCGGCGTGCTCGGCTCCATCATGGGTGGTCGTCGCCGGTGATTTCCGGGCGCGGGCCGGACGCCTCGCATCGACTTGGTGTGGCTCTCGCCGTGTTGGCGGCCCTGGGATTTTCTTTCAAGGCAATCCTGGTCAAGCTGGCCTATCCCTATGGTGTCGATCCGGTAACCCTGCTGGCCTTGCGCATGGCCTTCGCGCTGCCGGTATTCCTGTGGGTGGGCTTCTCCGCCTCGAAGAACGCACCGGCGCTGAGTCGGCGCGACTGGTTCCTGGTGGCGCTGCTGGGCGCGCTCGGCTACTACGGCGCCAGCATCCTCGATTTTATTGGGCTCAAGTACATCTCGGCGGGACTGGAGCGACTGATCCTGTTCACCTATCCGACGCTGACCCTGCTGTTCGGCGTGGTGCTGCACGGGCGCGCCATCAGCCGGCGCGAGGGTCTGGCGCTGGCGTTGTGTTACGCCGGAATCGCGGCGGCCTTCGTGCACGATCTGCAATTTGCCGGTGACACCGCCGTGGTGTGGATCGGCGGCGGCTTTGTGTTCGCCTCGTCGGTCAGCTATGCGCTCTACCTTTCGGGCAGTGCCGGCATGATCGCGAAGCTGGGCGCGGCGCGCTTCACCGCGCTGGCCATGCTGGTGTCAACCACAGTCACCGGCGGCCACTTTCTGGCGACGCAGCCGCTCGCGGCCCTAGTCCAGCCCTGGCCGGTGTATGCGCTGGGCGCGGCGATGGGCCTGTTCTGCACCGTGCTGCCGGTCTTCGCCCAGTCCGCGGCGATCCGTCGTGTCGGCAGCGGGCAGGCGGCGCTGGTGGGCATGGTGGGGCCGTTGTTGACCATCGTCTTCGCGTGGCTGCTGCTCGATGAAGGTTTCTCGGCGGCGCAGATGATCGGTGTTGTGCTGGTCATCGCCGGGGTTGCGGTGGTCAGTCGCCGGTAGCCCCGCAAGCCTGTTCACACCTATAATCGCGCAACGATGGATGAATATTCATTTCGGATTGCGCGAATTGTGCGGTGCACGACTTTGTCTGTGGCACTGTCGACGCTGCTCGCCTTGTTGTCGCAACTGGCGACCGCGCAGGTCGTTTCCGAAAAGGATTATTTCGGCGATTTGCCCGTGGTCTTGTCGGTCAGCCGTCTGGCACAACCGCTGAATGAAGTTCCCGGCGCGGTCACCGTCATCGATCGCGAACTGATCCGCCGCTCCGGCGCACGGGAGGTGGCCGAAGTATTGCGGCTGGTGCCGGGCTTTCTGTTTACCCGGCGCAACGGCGCCAACCCGTTGGCAGCCTATCATTCGTCGCTTGATCTGTATGGCGCCCGGATGCAGGTTTATGTTGACGGCCGTTCCGTTTACTCCAGCTTCTATCTGGGCGATACCCATCGGGGGTTGCAGGGCATCGTGCTGGAGGACATCGAACGGATCGAGGTTCTGCGCGGGTCCAACTCCGCCGCCTATGGTGCCGACGCCTTCCTCGGCGTCGTGAATATCGTGACCCAGCATGCCGCGGATACTCACGGTGGCATGGTCTCAATCAGCAGCGGCGACAAAGGCATCGACGACAACGTCGCGCGCGTTGGCTGGGGAAACAAGGGCGCGCACTTTCGTTTGACCGCGTCGCTGCGTAAGGATCGCGGACTCGATCGCGTCAATGACGACACCCGTTTGTCGCAGGTGCATTTTCGGGCCGACCTGAGCCCGGGGCCGCAGGACGAGCTGCGGATCCATGCCGGATCGATGGAGGGTGGTTTTGGTGAGGGGTTGGCGCCGGCGGCGGCCAACCCGGGGAACATCGAGCGCACCGTCGGCTGGAAGGACTTCTATGCAAACGTCAACTGGCGGCGCGAGCTCGCCGCCGGGGAGGCCATCGAGGCGCACCTCAGCTACGAAAAGGACAGCTATGCGGATGCATTTCCTTACGCTAACGCACCAACAATCAAGATCGACTACGGCGGCCAGGGCAGTCGCATCGAAGCGGGCTTTCAGCACACACTGAAACCGGCTGAGCGCAGCCGGCTGGTCTGGGGCGTCGAATGGCGGCGCGAGACAGCCTATTCGCCACCGTTTTTTTACAGCACGGAAACCTTCTCCGCCAACCGGGTGCGGACCTTTGCCAACATGGAGTGGCGTCCGCATGCGCAATGGGTGTTCAACGTCGGCGGTCTTTACGAAAACCACAACATCATCGGCGGCAGTTTCGCGCCGCGCCTGATGGCGAACTTCCATGCCCTTCCCGACCACACGCTGCGCGCCGGGGTCACTCAGTCGTCGCGCGCCCCCGGCCTGTACGAACTGCGCGGCGATACCCGCTTCTACAACGGCAACGTACTGGCCCTCTGGACGTTCCGCGGCTCCGGCAAGGTCAAGGCGGAAACCCTGATCAGCCACGAAATCGGCTATTTCGGCCGCTTGCGTTCTCTCGGGCTCACGGTGGACGCGCGCGGCTTTGTCGAGCGGATGAACAATCGGGTGCGTTTCTTCGGTACGCCGAAGGACGCGATCAACACTCCCGGGCCGCACATTCACGGCTTTGAATACCAGTTCGACTGGAAGCCTTTCGCCACGACCCGGATACTGTTGTCCGAAGCGCACCTGCGCTCGACCAGCGGTCGCCCGGACGAGGCTATAGAAGCGCCGCATCGGACTACAACCCTCGCATGGTTTCAGAAGCTCCCCGGTGATCTTGACTTCAGCCTGATTTCACATGCCACCACGCCCTTCAGCTGGGAAGGAACAAGCAATGTGCTGGACACGCCACGTCAGCTCGACGCACGCCTGGCTTGGGGGTTCCGCGTCGGTCCCACTCGGGGCGAGGCGGCGTTCACGGTGCAGGCGATCAACGGCGGACACCAGGAGTATCTGCGGGCCTACCGCTTCGATCGCCGCGCGTTCGCCACCCTGCGGCTGGATTTCTGATCAATGCGCCACCGGTTTTTCACCGTCTTCGCCACTGCTTACATATGCCTAATGACATATGGGTCGGCGTGGGCGGCGGGACCGGCGGGACCGCTCTCAGTCTGGGTTGCGCTGTCCGATACCGGCGGTGCACACGCCGAGGCGGCGGAAGCGCTGCGCGCGCGGGTCGAGCAGGCGCAACCGGGGCGCGTCGTCTGGCGCGTGGCGCACTGGAGCCAGTTTTCCGGCCCGAAGCCCGAGCCGCACTGGGTGGTTGCGGTTGGCACCGCCGCGCAGCGCGGCATGCAGGAACTGTTTGCCACCGACACTACGCCTCCGCCACTGTTGGCCATTCTGGTACCGCGTCAGGCCTTTGAACGGATTGCCGATCCGGCACGCGTACAGCCCGACCTGCTTTCTGCAGTATTCCTTGATCAACCTCCGGCGCGCCAGCTGGAGCTGATCCGACTGGCGATGCCTGCCGTGCGCACTGTGGGCATCCTGGGCGGCGCAGATTTCAGGGAACATTCTGCTACCTTCGAGAAGGCGGCAAAAGAGCGCGGCTTGCAACTAGGCGTTTCAGTGGTAGGGCAAAGCGGGTTGTTTGCCGCCCTTCAAGAGGTATTGGCTGATGCCGGAGTTCTGCTGGCGCTGCCTGATCCGGCGGTGTTTAACAGCCAGACCGCCGCCAACATCCTGATGGCGACCTACCGGCGGCAGGTGCCGCTGATCGGCTTTTCTCCGGCCTATGTCAAGGCCGGCGCTTTGCTGGCTTTGTACTCGACCCCGGCCCAGGTCGGCGCTCGCGGCGGCGAAGTGCTGCGACAGGCTCTGGCAGGCAGGTCCTTGCCACCCCCGCAATGGCCGCGCGAATTTGTCGTCAAGGTCAATCAGGATGTCGCCCGTTCGCTTGGCTTCGCACTGGATGAAGCGAAGCTGGGCGAACAATTGCGGGAGGGGGAGCGGCCATGAACATGAGCCTGCGCACGCGCATGCTGCTGCTGGCACTGTTGCCGACGACGCTGGTGGCGGGGCTGCTGACCGGCATCTTCCTGCTGCGCGCGATTGACGACCTCGAACAGGGCTTGCGCACGCGCGGCGCCGCGATCACGCGGCAAATAGCGAGTGCCGCCGAGTTCGGCATTTTTTCCGGGCAGCGCGCCAGCCTGTCGGCACTGACCGAGTCGGCGCTGCACATCGATTCGGATGCGCGCGGCGCTGCGATCATCCATGCGCAGGGAGCAACCTTGGCGCGCAGCGGAGACCTGAATCCTTCCCTCTGGCCCGAACTCGGACGAATTGAAGGCCGTCGCCTGGGGCCGGAAGCACTGCTGTTCGTCGAGCCGGTAGTGCGCAGCAGCTTGCCGGTTGATGACATCTACGCTGGAACGGAAATTGTGCGCACTACCGAGGCGAAAGTGATCGGCTATGCTGTAGTTGAGCTGTCGCTGCGGGACGTGTCCAGCAAGAGCGAACGGCTTGTTGCCATCGGCGTAGTGATAGCGTTGCTGGGATCGGTGCTTGGCGGCTGGCTGGCGCTGCGCATCGCGCGCGCGGTGACCCGACCCCTGCTTGAAGCCAGCGAGGTGGTGGCGCGGATCGGTGAAGGCGATCTCACCGCGCGCATGGACGCGGAGTCGGCCGGCACCTTGCAGTCCCTGGCGGCAGGGATCAACGACATGGCCGGACGCATCGGCGTGACGCAGGAGGAATTGCGCGCACGAGTGTCGGAGGCCACCGTTGACTTGAAGCGCGAGAAAGACGCGGCGGAACACGCAACCATCGCCAAGTCGCATTTTCTTGCTGCCGCCAGCCACGATTTGCGGCAGCCCTTGCATGCGCTCGGGCTTTTCGTCGCCGGCTTGGCGCAGTCGGATGCGGCAAGCCAGGAGCCGCGGCTGGTTGGGCATATCCAGTCGTCGGTGGACACCTTGCAGGATCTGCTCGACGCCATCCTCGACATTTCACGGCTGGATGGTCAGAACGTCGTTCCCAGGATCGAGAGTTTTTCCCTGGGCCATGTACTGGATCGGATGGCCCAGGATCTTTCGCTACTGGCGGAACAGAAGGGCCTGAAACTCAGGGTCAGGCCGACGCAGGTCTGGGTCCATAGCGACCAGAAAATTGTCGAACGGATCCTGCTCAATCTGGTGGGCAACGCCTTGCGCTACACCCATGCCGGGGGTGTCCTGGTGTGCTGCCGGCGGCGACGGAATGCGGTGCAGGTTGAAGTATGGGATACCGGCGAAGGAATTCCGGAGCATGCGCGGAAACAGATTTTTGAAGACTACGTGCAACTGGGAAATCCCGAGCGCGATCGTGCCAAGGGGGTGGGGCTCGGTCTGGCCATTTGCCGTCGTCTGGCGGAGGTGCTGGGCATTCCGCTGGGTGTTCGTTCGCGCCAGGGTCTCGGCTCGGTGTTCTCGATCGAGCTTCCTGTGGCGCACCAACTGCCGGCTTATAGCCAGCCTTCTGCCGACGTTCGGCAGGTAGAACAAATGGTCGATTCGGCCCGGATCGCGGGAACCATTCTGGTCGTCGAGGGCAACGCGCTGGTCCGTGCCGGCATGGAGCAGGCGATCCTCAGTTGGGGCGGCTCAGTATTGCTGGCCGAGAATCGTGAAGAGGCGCTGAGTCTTTGCCGCGAGAGCGATCAGGTCCCAGACTTGGTGATCTGCAATATCCGCCTGCCGGGCCTGGTCAGCGGCATCGGGCTTGCGCAGGAATTGCAGCGCGAGCTTGGCCATCCGGGTGTGTTGCTGATCAGTGCCGACGTGAGCGAAGAGGCCCAGACCGCCGCGCGCCGCGCTGGCTTTGTCTTGCTCAAGGAACCCGTGCCGCCAAGCCGGCTGCGCGCCGCGTTGCGGCACATGCTCGGAGTAGGCGCCTAGGTGGTCAGCGGCCCAGTCGGCGGCAAAGCTCCAGCGTCAATCCGGCCTGGTTCATGGAATAGAAATGCAGGCCCGGCGCGCCGCGCTCTATCAGGCGCTGACAAAGTTCCGTCACCACGTCCAGACCGAAGGCGCGGATAGAGTCCGCATCATCGCCGAAGCTTTCGAACTTGCGCCGCATCCAGCGCGGAATTTCGGCGCCGCAGGCATCGGAAAAACGCGCCAGTTTGGAGAAGCTGGCGATCGGCATGATGCCCGGCACAATCGGAATGACTACGCCGAGTGCTCTTGCCTGCTCGACGAAGTGCTCATAGGCGTCGGCATTGTAGAAGTACTGCGTGATGGCCGAATTCGCGCCGGCATCGACCTTGCGCTTGAAATTCAGCAGGTCTTCACGCGGACTCTTCGCCTGCGGATGCCATTCGGGATAGGCCGCCACCTCGATGTGGAAACGGTCGCCGGTTTCGGCGCGGATGAACTCCACCAGTTCGTTGGCATAACGGAACTCGCCAGCGTCGGCCATACCCGAGGGCAGATCGCCACGCAAGGCGACGATGCGGCGGATGCCGCGCTCGGTGAACGTGGCCAGCATCTCTCGGACGCCGTCGTGCGTGGAGCCGATGCAGGACAGGTGCGGTGCGGCAGAGTGGCCGGTGGCAGCGATCTCCATTACCGCGGCCAGGGTGCGGTCGCGGGTCGAACCGCCGGCGCCATAGGTAACGGAAAAGAACTCGGGCTTCAATACGGCAAGCCGGATTACCGTCGCGCGCAGCTTCTCCATGCCCTCGGCGGTTTGCGGCGGGAAAAACTCGATGGATAGTTCAAGGCTCATTCCGGATTCCTCGGGTCATGACTTGGGTGAACTCAGTAGCAGCTTCGTCAGCAGCCAGGAGATCACGCTATAGAGCGCCGACCCGATGACGCCGGCGAGAAATCCGTCCACCACGAAGCCTTCCAGCAGCCACGCCGCCAGCATGAACATCATGCCGTTGATGGCGAAGATGAACAGTCCCAGCGTCAGCAGCGTGACCGGCAGCGTCAGCAATAGCAGCACCGGCCGGATCACCGCGTTGATCAGGCCCAGCACCACCGCTACCCCCAGGGCCGTCGTGAAACTGGCGACGTGGATCGAGGGCAGCAGATAAGGCAGGGCCAGCAAGGCGAGGGCGTTAATCAGCCAGGCAGCGAGCAGGCGCATGAGGTCTCCTTGCGGTGGGCGGGCGGTTGTGAGGCTTAGTAGCGGTACTGGTCAGCCTTATACGGTCCGTTCTTGGGCACGCCGATGTAGGCGGCCTGCTCGTCCGTCAATTCCGACAGTTGCGCATTCAGCTTCCTCAGCTGCAGGCGCGCCACTTTCTCGTCGAGGTGCTTGGGCAGGGTATAGACGCCCACCGGGTAGTCGGCGTTGCGCGTGAACAGCTCGATTTGCGCAATCGTCTGATTGGCGAACGACGACGACATCACGTAGCTCGGATGCCCCGTGCCGCAACCCAGATTCACCAGGCGGCCCTTGGCCAGCAGGATGATGCGCTTGCCATCCGGGAAGATGATGTGGTCGACCTGCGGCTTGATCTCTTCCCACTGGTATTTCTCGAGGGAAGCAACATTGATCTCAGAATCGAAGTGGCCGATGTTGCAGACGATGGCCTGGTCCTTCATCTTCGCCATGTGGTCGTGGTCGATGACGTGCACGTTGCCGGTACAGGTGACGAAGATGTCGGCCTTGTCACAGGCGTAATCCATGGTAACGACGCGGTAGCCTTCCATCGCCGCCTGCAGCGCGCAGATCGGGTCGATCTCGGTGACCCACACCTGTGCCGACAGCGCGCGCATGGCCTGCGCCGAGCCCTTGCCCACATCGCCGTAACCGGCGATCAGCGCGACCTTGCCGGCGATCATGACGTCGGTTGCGCGCTTGATGCCGTCCACCAGCGACTCGCGGCAGCCATAGAGGTTGTCGAACTTCGACTTGGTCACCGAATCATTGACGTTGATCGCGGGGATCTTCAGTTCGCCGCGCTCGTGCATCTGGTACAGGCGGTGCACGCCGGTGGTAGTTTCTTCCGTCACGCCCTTGATCTTCGCCAGGCGGGTCGAGTACCAGGTCTTGTCCTTGGCGAGCTTGGCCTTGATGGAGGCGAACAGCACGGTCGCTTCTTCGCTGTCCGGCTTGTCGAGTACCGAGAGGTCCTTCTCCGC
>JBIJDI010000091.1:0-8406 GCA_044344235.1 Sulfuritalea sp.
CCACCCCTTCCCATCCCGAACAGGACCGTGAAACGGGACCGCGCCGATGATATTGCACTTCACCGTGTGAGAAAGTAGGTCAGCGCCAGACTCCCCCTTTAAACCCCTCCCCCGCAGCGCCGGCGGAGGGGTTTGTCTTTTTACCCGCCCCAAAAGTCGGTGTTCAGCCAATGCGATTTGCTTCAGGGGCGGACCCGGTTGAGCGGACCTCTTCGCGGCTTCTCACTGCTAAAATGCCGCCATGAAAACAAGCTTTCTGGAATTCGAACAACCGATCGCGGAGCTTGAAGCCAAGATCGAGCAACTACGTTTCGTGCAGGATGATTCTGCCGTCGACATTTCGGATGAGATTTCTCGTCTCGACGCGAAAAGCCAAAGTCTGACCAAAGAAATCTACGCCAAACTCACCCCGTGGCAATGTGCGCTGGTGGCTCGACACCCGCAGCGCCCCTATACGCTGGATTATCTTGGCTTGGTTTTTACTGACTTCGAAGAACTTCACGGTGACAGAAGTTACGCCGACGATCATGCCATCGTCGGTGGCTTGGCGCGGTTTAACGGGCAGTCCTGCATGGTGATTGGACATCAGAAGGGACGGGATACCAAGGAAAAGATCCATCGCAATTTCGGTATGCCCCGTCCTGAGGGCTATCGGAAGGCTTTACGCCTGATGCGACTGGCGGAAAAGTTCGGTCTCCCGGTCTTTACCTTTGTCGATACACCGGGCGCCTATCCGGGTATCGATGCAGAAGAACGAGGGCAGTCGGAAGCGATTGGACGCAACCTGGCTGTTATGACTGAATTGAAAGTCCCGTTGATTGCTACGGTGATCGGCGAGGGTGGATCGGGCGGTGCCTTGGCAATCGCGGTAGCGGATGTGGTGGCGATGCTTCAGTACTCGACGTATTCGGTGATATCGCCTGAGGGCTGCGCCTCGATCTTGTGGAAGAGTGCCGAGCGGGCTGGCGATGCTGCGGAGACCATGGGGATTACAGCGCCGCGCCTCAAGTCTCTCGGATTGATCGACCGCATCATCAACGAGCCGGTGGGTGGCGCCCATCGCGACCCGCGCGCGACGGCGCAGAGCGTCAAGAAATCCCTGCAAGAGGCGCTAAAGCAGCTGGCAGGTTTGTCATCAAGCGAGCTCATCGAGCGGCGCTTCGAGCGCCTGATGAGTTATGGCCGATTCAAGGAACAAGCCATCCACTGAACCTGTACGACAGGTTGTTGCCGCCTGTCTTGCTGCTCACGCCAAGCCGGGGCAGCTGGTCGTGGTCGGCTTTTCGGGCGGGCTCGATTCCACAGTGTTGCTGCACGCCGCAGGTGGCGTGGCGAGGGAATCGGCCTTCGCTCTCTCCGCGCTCCACGTTCACCATGGGCTCAGCGCCAATGCCGATTCATGGGCCGATGCGTGTACGCGCGCTTGCCAGGAGTTGGACATTCCGCTGACGCATCTTCGCGTTGATGTTCCGCTAAATTCCGGCGCAGGGCTTGAAGCTTCCGCTCGCGGAATGCGTCACAAGGCGCTGGCCGACCATCCGGCTGACTGGATTCTTCTTGCCCACCACGCTGACGACCAAGCGGAAACTGTTCTCCACAACCTGCTACGCGGCGCCGGTGTGCGCGGAGCGGGCGCGATGCCGGAGTCCCGCGGCCGGGTGTTGCGTCCCCTGTTAGGTGTGACACGTGAAGAACTGCTGGTGTACGCCAGATTTCATCGGCTGTCCTGGGTCGAGGACGAAAGCAACGCCGACTGCCGCTACACGCGGAACTTCTTGCGGCACAAGATCTTGCCGCTTATCGCGTCGCGCTTCCCCAGGGCGGGCAGGCAACTGGCCGCCGCCGCTGCTCGTTTCGGTGAGGCGGACGCGTTGCTTGAAGACCTTGCCGCTTTGGATCTTTGCGGCGCTCCGCCAGAGTTTCCGCTACCTCTGAAACTGTTTCGCGAGTTACCCGGCGCCCGTGCAAGAAATCTGTTGCGCGCCATGCTGACTTGGCATGAGGTTCAGCCACCAGACGAGCGCCGTTTAAATGAATTCGTGCGTCAATTGCAGAATGCAGGCAATGACCGGCATCCGCGAATTGACCTTGCAAGCTATTCGCTATGGTGCGAAGCCGGCCGGCTGCATTTTAAGGATCTGAATTAACTTTCGGATTTGTTTGTCAGCCGGCTGAGCGCCTGTGACAGTTCGACGGCAGAGCGAACCTGCATTTTCTCGAAAATATGCGCGCGATGGACCTCGACGGTGCGCATCGCAATCCCGAGTTCGTCGGCGATGACTTTGTTCAACTTGCCGGCCAGAATCCGCTGCATTACCTCTTGCTCGCGGTGGGTAAGCTGGGCCAGTTTCTGCTCCAATAACAGTAACGAGCTCTCTCGGAGGTTGCGTTTTGTGTCTTGAGCAATGGCCGCCAGTACTTTGTCGACCAGTGCATTGTCGTCATAGGGCTTTTCGATAAAGTCGAAGGCACCGTCTTTTAAGGCCTGAACCGCCATTGGCACGTCGCCGTGTCCGGTCAGAAATATCACCGGCAAGCGACATTGCAAAGCCCTCAGCCGATCAAATAGCTCGATGCCGCTCATTCCCGGCATCCGTACATCCAGCAGCAGGCAGCCGCACAGATCGCGACTGGCGAAGGCCAGAAACTCGTTGGCGGATTTCCATGTTTGCGATGGCGCGTCGCGTGACTGCAGCAGCCACTGCAGCGCATCGCGCACTGCCGGATCATCATCCACGATGTGTGTGATGGCGCGGTTCATTGGGGCGCCAGAGGCAGCAGAATATGGAACACCGTTCCTCCTCCCGGGTTGCTCTCAAATGAGAGACGACCCCGGTGATTTTCCACCACTGACCGGCAGATTGCCAGCCCCATGCCCAAGCCTTCGGCCTTTGTCGTGAATAGCGGATCAAACAGTTTGTCGGCAACATTGGCTTCAATCCCGCAGCCTCGATCGGCTATGGTCAACAGTGCATAGCCATCGGCGCATGAAAGCCTGATGTCGATCTGTCGCCGATCGGGAAGGGTATCCCGCATTGACTCAGCCGCATTGCGCAAGAGGTTGAACAGCGCCTGCTCAAGCAGTACCGGATCGCCCTCGATGATTGCTTGTGCCTGAAGGTCAAGTGTGAGTCGGATGCCCTTCTGCCGAATATTGACTTCCATCAGAGCCAGCGCAGCGTCAATGCGTTCGCCAAGCCGGATCAATTCAAAGCGATCTTCGCTATGGCGAGCAAGGCTGTAAATGCGGCGGATCACCTGCCCGGCTCGCCGTGCCTGCTCCACTGCCTTGTCGAGTGCCGGTACTACCTCTGTTGACGGGGCGTCGTTGCGCAGCATGTTGGCTGCTCCCGTGCAGTAGCTCGAGATTGCGGCCAGCGGCTGGTTCAGCTCATGTGCAATGCTTGATGCCATTTCACCCATGGCGACAAGACGCGCAGTAGATTGAAGACGATCCTGTTGCTGGCGCGCGCGTTCGTCCGCTTGTTTCCGGTCGGTAATATCAACCATCGACCCCATCCATCCCGACTGCTTTCCGCGAGCATCGATCAAGGGAGCTTCGTGAATCAGGACATCGATAAGCTCGCCGTTGCGGCGCTTGAGCTTCAGTTCGAAACCCTCTTCCGGTCCTTCTCCGGCGAGGACACGATCATGAACCAAGCGGGTTTCGTCGAGATATTCATCGGCCCAGTAGGGCATCGGTGGACGGCGGCCGATCAGTTCCGCAGCTGACCAGCCCACCATGCGACAGAAGGCCGGGTTCACGTAAACGATCTCCCCATCCAGATTCCGGGCCCGCATGCCCGTGTCGAGAGAGTCTTCCATGGCCTTGCGAAAGGCGTGTTCCTGGCGCAACTGTTCCTCCACGGTCTGCCGCCGTAGCACATGGCGGCGCAAGATCCAGAGGCTCCAGAGCACGATCGTCGCGAGAATGACTAGGCTGGCGGACAGAAGGATGCTGGCCAGAGGTCGCGGTGCATGGTAGGGCACGGCGTGCAGTGCCAGCCCCCACCCAGGGGGATCAAAGCCGACTTGATAGCCTTCCTCCATAACGAGAGACTCCACTTTTGAACGTGTCCCGAGTACCTTGCCGGAGTCTCCAATGATGCTGATCCGATAGCGCTCCGCCAGCCACCACGGCACGCTGTCGCCGAGAAGATCCCGAATCCGATACACGCCGACGGCCACGCCGACAATTCTGCCCTCCCGAGATACGGGAACGTGCACCTCGAACTGCCAGTCGTTCGTGAAATAGGGATAGGTCTTGCTATAGACGGGTTTCCCTAGCGAGCTGGCTAGCCGAAAGCTCTGGCGGGAGGGAATGGCTTCCCCTGCATCGCCAACCAGGCTTGGATCCATGGTGGTCGGATGTGCCAGCCGCACTGTGCCGTCGGTACCCAGCCAGATCAGTTGCCGCAGGCCGCTTTCGAACCCGAACAAGGTACGGGCATAGGACTCGAACGCCGCTGCGTTGGCTGTATGGGCCCGATCAATGCGGCCGAGCAGCTCCTCATTGCGCGTCAAATGAAAACGGAGGTTCTGCTCCAGCCACAGAATGTCACTGATCAGCGTCGCGCGCCTTTCTTCTTTGTCCGCGCGATCGGACATCCAGAGCAGGAGGGCAACCCCGCCTACAAACAGGATAAAGGCCAGACGCGGCAATACCCACAGCCAGCGCCAGCGGCTGGTGCGTTCCCCGGAAGCGGATGCCGTTGAAGCTCTCATCCGTTGATGTTAGCGCGCCTGGCCATTTTGGGCGGATGTTTGCGGAAATCCACAATAGCCATGATGGGGGT
The DNA here is from genome assembly GCA_044344235.1 of Sulfuritalea sp. Taxonomy (GTDB): domain Bacteria; phylum Pseudomonadota; class Gammaproteobacteria; order Burkholderiales; family Rhodocyclaceae; genus Sulfuritalea. The sequence continues at coordinate 4,797 of JBIJDI010000091.1, forward strand.
GTCTGCGGAGAATGAGCGACACCGCAGCGTGCGGAGTGGTAGCCTAGCGCACACAACATAGTCCAGGAGGATTTAATAAATGAAGATTCGCACAGTGTTTGTCGGCCTAGTGGCCGCGACGTTCTCGATGATCGCGCTGGCCCAGACACCGATCGTGATCAAGTTCAGTCATGTGGTCGCGGTCGACACGCCCAAGGGCAAGGCATCGGAGTTCTTTGCCAAGAAGGCCGCGGAACTTACCAAGGGCAAGGCCAAGGTTGAGGTCTATGCCAACAGCGCCTTGTATAAGGACAAGGAGGAGATGGAAGCGTTGCAACTCGGCGCCGTGCAGATGCTGGCGCCTTCGCTGGCGAAATTCGGCCCGCTCGGCGTCAAGGAGTTCGAAGCCTTCGATTTCCCCTACATCTTCGACGACACTGCCGACCTGCACAAGATTACCCAGGGTCCGATCGGCGCGGCGATGCTGGCCAAGCTGGAGCCGAAAGGCATCAAGGGGTTGGCGTTCTGGGACAACGGCTTCAAGTCTTTTTCGGCGAATACACCGATCAAGACTCCGGCCGACCTCAAAGGCAAAAAGCTGCGCATCCAGTCGTCGAAGGTGCTCGAAGAGCAGATTCGTTCGGTTGGGGGCTTGCCGCAGGTTATGGCCTTCTCGGAGGTCTATCAAGCCTTGCAGACTGGCGTCGTGGATGGCACCGAGAATCCGATATCGAACCTCTACACTCAGAAAATGCATGAAGTTCAGAAGCATCTGACCCTGACCAATCACGGCTATCTTGGCTACGCGGTCATCGTCAACAAGAAGTTCTGGGAGGGATTGCCGGCTGACGTTCGTGGCCAGCTTGAACAGGCCATGAAGGAGGCTACCGTCTACGCCAACAAGATTGCCCAGGAAGAAAATGACGGGGCGCTCGAGGGCGTCAAGAAAAGCGGCAAGACGGCGGTTTATGTACCCACCAAGGAAGAGAAGTTGGCATTCAAGAAGGCAATGGCACCGGTGCACCTGAAGATGGCTGACCGTGTCGGCAAGGACTTGCTGCAGTCCATCTACAAAGAGACGGGTTTCGACCCGACCAAGCTGTAAGGCTGTTCGCAACAGTCCGCCGGCGCGTGAGCGCCGGCGGCACCGTCTAGCTTAGCCGCACGCCCAGCCGGCAAGCCGCCAACCCGGGGAGGTCCGTTCATGAAATATCTCGATCATCTTGAGGAGTGGTTGATTACCTTCCTCATGGCTGCCGCGACACTGATTGTCTTTGTCGCAGTGGTCCATCGTTACGTTGCCAGCGCGAGCATTCCGGGACTACAGGACTGGTTGCTGACGATCAATCTTGGCTGGGCTCAGGAACTGACCATCATCATGTTTGTCTGGATGGCCAAGTTTGGCGCCGCCTACGGCGTGCGTACCGGCATTCACGTCGGGGTCGATGTGCTGATCAATCGGCTCAACGACAAGATGCGCCGTAAATTCATCGTTTTTGGACTGCTCGCCGGGGCGCTGTTTACCTCAGTCGTCGGGGCGCTCGGCGCACATTTCGTTTGGGAAAATGGCGCTCATTACAGCATTTACAAGGCGCTTGGGATTGCCCTTGGCGACCTGTACGAAGGACCGACGACGCCTGACCTCGAATGGCCGACGTGGATTGTCTATTCGGCGATTCCGCTAGGCACCAGCCTGATGTGCTTTCGCTTTTTGCAGGTTCTGGTCAGCTTTCTCAAGACCGGCGAATTGCCGCACCACGATCACGGGCACGTTGATGGTCTCGATGAGGAAGCCGTGTCGGATGAAGTCAACGTGTACTCGTTGGACGACAATCTCCATATGCACGACCTGAAACACGACATGATCGGCGACAACCGCCGGCAGATAGTCGTGCCGACTGATCCTGACCGTCGCAAGGATGATCTCGGAGGGGAGCCGAAATGAATGCCGCCATCATATTCTCGCTGTTGCTGGCCCTGATGCTGACGGGCATGCCGATTTCGATTTCTCTTGGTCTCACGGTACTCAGCTTCTTGTTCATGTTCACACAGGTGCCGCTGGAGGCGGTGGCACTGAAGTTGTTCACCGGCATCGAAAAGTTCGAGATCATGGCGATCCCGTTCTTCATTCTTGCTGGCAACTTTTTGACTCACGGCGGGGTGGCGAAACGCATGATCCGGTTCGCTTCGTCGATGGTGGGTCACTGGTACGGCGGTCTGGGGTTGTCTGGTGTACTGGCCTGCGCCTTGTTTGCGGCGATTTCCGGTTCTTCGCCGGCGACGGTGGTGGCGATAGGATCGATTCTGCTGCCGGCCATGGTCAAGGCCGGCTTTCCCAAGAAGTTCGGTGCTGGCGTCATCACTACCTCGGGCGCGCTAGGCATCCTGATTCCGCCGTCAATCGTGATGGTGATGTACTCGGTGGCGACCAATACGTCGGTCGGCGCCTTGTTCATGGCGGGTGTAATGCCAGGCATCGCCTTGGCGTGTGTATTGGGTGGGGTGACCTATTACCGAGCGAAAAAGTTCGACTACCCACGCCTACAGAAGGCGACCTGGACCGAGCGACTGAAGGCTTTTCGCGAGTCGGCATGGGGGCTGCTGCTGATCGTGATTGTCATGGGCGGTATCTACAGCGGGATGTTCACGCCAACTGAAGCGGCAGCGATGAGCGCGGTCTATGCGTTCATTGTGGCGGTCTTTGTGTACAAAGACCTGGGACTCAAGGACGTGACGCGCGTGCTGCTCAACTCGGCCAACATGTCGGCGATGCTGCTCTACATCATCACCAATGCCGTGTTGTTCTCCTTCATCATGACCAACGAGAACATCCCGCAGGCGCTGGCTGACTGGATGTTGGGTCACGGACTGGGCATGATCACTTTCCTGCTGGCGGTCAACATCATTCTGCTGCTGGCCGGAAACTTCATGGAGCCCTCGTCGATCGTGCTGATCTTCGCGCCAATACTGTTTCCGGTGGCTATCAAACTCGGGATTGATCCGGTGCACTTCGGCATCATCATGGTGGTGAATATGGAAGTCGGCATGTGCCATCCGCCGGTCGGCCTCAACCTCTATGTGGCATCGGGTATCACCAAGATGGGGATTACTGAATTGACGGTTGCGGTTTGGCCATGGCTGCTATCGATGCTTGGCTTCCTGATGGTAGTGACCTACTGGCCCGGCTTGTCGACCTGGTTCCCGAGGTATCTCGGCATGATGTAACGCGTGCTTTGCCAGAGAAAGGGCCCGGTGATCCCGGGCCTTTTTCTTTTGTGGTTGCGCAGTGGCTGCGAGCGGGGCTTGAGGCAAGAAACTGAGCTAAAATATCAAGTTAGCTATTTGTACGATTAAAACTTGAAATTCAACTTGTTCTGGAGAAAGTAATGGCTGTCGAACGCACCCTGTCGATCATCAAACCCGATGCAGTTGCAAAGAACGTGATCGGCAAGATTTATTCCCGATTCGAGACCAACGGTCTCAAGATCGTTGCCTCGCGCATGATTCATCTTTCGCGCCAGGATGCAGAAGGTTTCTACGCGGTACATAAGGAGCGGCCCTTCTTCAAGGATCTCGTCGAATTCATGATTTCCGGTCCGGTCATGGTCCAGGTCTTGCAAGGTGAAGGCGC
>JBIJDI010000103.1:0-8027 GCA_044344235.1 Sulfuritalea sp.
CTGGTGGTCCTGCATCGCGGCAAGGCGCTGCAGTCCGGCACGCCCGAAGATGTTTTGCTGCGGCCCTGCTCACCCGCTGTGGCGCGCCTGGTGGGGCTGACCAACCTGTTTGCCGGCACCGTGGGCATCGATGGCGGCAAACCCTGTCTGGATTGGGCCGGTCGCCGTCTCGCCATCGCCGATCTTTGCGGGTGCGCGCCGGGCAGCGCGGTGAATTGGGTGATTCCACCGGAAGGTGTGCTGCTGCATCGCCCCGATCACCCGAGCCGCGGTGAAGCGGAAAACCCGGTGACGGGAACCATCACCGAGGCCTTGCGTATGGGCAGTTTCACGCAGTTGACGCTGAGCATTCCCGGTGAGGCCCAGCCGCTGGTGTTTCAGGCCTCCAGCCACACCATCCTGCGCAATGCGCTGGCTCCCGGTCAGGCGGCCAGCGTCACGCTGCTGGCCGAGCGCATCCATCTGATGCCAAAGGAATAAGCTCCGGCAGGCAGCGCCGGGCGCTTAGTTGGCGTCGTAGTAGTAGGGCTTGTTGGGTACTTCCGCTTCGGCGGAGTTCTTCATCGCCGCGAGTGTTTGCGGAGACTTGTCCCACCAAAGCGCGCGGCCCTTTTGCTGTTCCAGCAATTCTTCGGGATGCGCTTTCATCCATTCGCGCATGAACTTGGTGTGCTCGGATTCGTAGAGGGCCATCAGGTTTCCTTTATTGGATTGAGGTGCTAGTGTTGTTTAGGATCGACGTAACGGGTGATGCGCACCACTTCCGGGACACGCCTCAATGTGCGCAGGATGCGGGCGAGATGGCTGCGGTCCGTCACTTGCAGCGTAAAGAACAGGGTGGTGGCTTCGCCGTGGTCTTCGTCCATGCTGATGTTGACGATGTTGGACTCGGCTTCGGCGATTCCGGAGGCGAGGCGCGCCAGTACGCCGCGGACATTCCTCGCGACAACGCGGATGCTGGCTTCGAACATGCCGGTGATGCCGGATTCCCACTCGACATCGACCCAGTTGCCGCGCTCGCTGCGCAACTTGGTGATGGCCTTGCAGTCATGCGTGTGCACCACCAGGCCCTGGCCCTTGCGGATGAGGCCGACAATCGGGTCGCCGGGGATCGGCCGGCAACAGGCGCCGAGCTTGACCGCGACGCCTTCCGCGCCATGAATCAGGATGGCCTGATGCGGTCGGCTTTCGGGCGCGGTGCCGGTGACAGGCTCCTCGGCGCCTTCCGCCAGCCGCCGGGCGACAATCGCCGGCAGGCGCTTGCCGAGACCGATGTCCGCCAGCACGGCGCGCTGGGAGCGGGCGCCCGAAGCGCGCTTGAAACGGTCCCAGGCCTGCGCCGGCAACTTGGCCAGGGCCAGGCCGAGATCGCGCAAGGCATGCGACAGCAGGCGCTCGCCGAGCGCGGCCGACTCTTCGCTTTGCTTCGTATTGAGAAAATGGCGGATCTTGGAGCGCGCCCGCGCGCTCTTGACATAGCTGAGCCACGCCGGATTGGGCGCGGCATTCGGCGCCGTGACGATCTCGACGCGGTCGCCGTTGCGCAGTTCCGTGCGCAAGGGCATGGTTTCGAAATTGATGCGGCAGGCAACGCAGCGGTCGCCGATGTCGGTGTGCACGGCGTAGGCCAGATCGACCGGCGTCGATCCGCGCGGCAGGGCAAAGATCTTGCCTTTGGGGCTGAAGACATAGACTTCGCTGGGGAACAGATCGATCTTGACGTGCTCGAGAAACTCCGAGGAATCACCGGTGGTGGATTGCAGTTCGACCAGCGACTGCAGCCACTTGGAGGTCTTCTTCTGCAATTGGTCGATTGATGTTTCGTCCTTGTACAGCCAGTGCGAGGCGACGCCGGATTCGGCGACATGGTGCATGTTGGCGTCGCGGATCTGGATTTCCGCCGGGGTACCAAACGGCCCGATCAGCGTGGTGTGCAGCGACTGGTAGCCGTTGGCCTTGGGGATGGCGATGTAGTCCTTGAACTTGCCCGGCACCGGCTGGTACAGCGCATGCAGCGCGCCCAGCGCCAGGTAGCAGGTGGGCCTGTCCTTGACGATGATGCGAAAACCGTAGATGTCCAGCACCTGCGAAAAGCTCAGGTGCTTTTCGCGCATTTTCCGGTAAATGCCATACAGATGTTTTTCCCGGCCCATTACTTCGGCTTCGATGCCGGCCTCCGGCAGCGCCTTGCGGATGGCTTCGAGGATCTTGCTGACCACTTCGCGGCGGTTGCCGCGCGCGCCTTTCACGGCTTTCGACAGCACCCGGTAGCGCAGCGGATGGCCGTGGCGGAAAGCCAGTTCCTGCAGTTCGCGGTAGAGCGCGTTGAGGCCCAGCCGGTTGGCGATCGGCGCATAGATGTCGAGTGTCTCGCGCGCAATCCGCCGCCGCTTTTCGGGCCGCATGACGTCGAGCGTGCGCATGTTGTGCAGGCGGTCGGCCAGCTTGATCAGGATCACGCGCACATCGCGCGCCATGGCCAGCAGCATCTTGCGGAAGTTCTCGGCCTGGGCTTCCTCGAAGCTCTGGTGTTCGATCCGGTCCAGCTTGGAGACGCCATCGACCAGTTCGGCGGCGACTTTGCCAAAGCGCTCGGCGATCTGTTCCTTGGTGATCGACGTGTCTTCCATCACGTCGTGCAGCAGCGCCGCCATCAGGGCATGGGCGTCGAGATGCCAGCCGGCCAGGGTTTCCGCCACGGCGAGCGGATGGGAGATGTAGGGCGCGCCGGACAGGCGCATCTGGCCGCGATGCGCGGCGTCGGCAAACACATAGGCTGCGCCGACGCGGGTGATCTCTTCGGGCTTGAGGTAGGTGGCGAGCCGGGCGTTGAAATGTTCCAGATCTTCGGCGAGATCGACCGGCGGATGCATGTCCGCCGAAATCAGCGGCGACTCGTCAAGGGCGCCCGGCACAACGCCGGGATCCATGGCGATCGCCGGGGCAACGATGTCAGAGGCAGGGGGTGGCACGATCGCCGTCACGTTTCACCCCGTTCGCATGGCGCTTACGTGTTGCCGCGGTTGAGGATTTCGACACCTACTTTGCCGGCGGCGATTTCGCGCAGGGCAATAACGGTCGGCTTGTCGCGGCCCGGATCGACTTGCGGCGTGCTGCCCAGCGTGAGCTGGCGGGCACGGTAGGTCGCTGCCAGGGTGAGCTGAAAGCGGTTGGGAATGAGTTTGATGCAATCATCAATGGTGACACGGGCCATGGGGTTCAGTCCTGATCAAGAAAACGGAAGACGTCGGGATGACGGGCGCGCTGACGCGGGAAACGCAGACGCGAAGCACGCACGGCGGCTTTGAGCTCGCCGAGCGCCACATCCAAGTCATTGTTGATTATAACAAAATCGAACTCATCTACGTGACGCATTTCGCCGTAGGCCCCAGCCACCCGGCGCGCGATGACATCTGCACTGTCCGAGCCGCGGCCGCGCAGCCGGCGCTCCAGTTCGGCGATCGAGGGCGGCATGACAAAAATGCTCACCGCTTCGGGAAACTGCCGGCGCATCTGCTGTGCGCCCTGCCAGTCGATCTCCAGCAGCATGTCGCAGCCTTCCTGCATGCGCTGCTCGAGCCAGACGCGCGAGGTGCCATAGAAGTTGCCATGCACTTCGGCCCATTCGGCGAATTCGCCGCGTTCGCGCATGGCCAGAAAGCGCTGCACGTCGATGAACTGATATTCGCGACCATCCTGTTCGCCCCCGCGCGGGGCGCGGGTGGTGAAGGAAATCGAATGCATCACCTGCGGATCATCCTTCAGCAGGCGTCCGACCAGCGTGGTCTTGCCGGCGCCGGAGGGCGCCGCAACGATGAACAGGGTACCGGCAATCATGGCATTCAGAACTTGAGTTAGGTCAATACTACGCGAGCACTTCGTCGCTTAGTATACGCGGCCCATGCCCCAAATCGCTTATCCATTGTCGCTGCGCCATCGCTCTGCCTGGCTGCTGGCTATCGGCCTGTTGGCGGTGGCCCTGCATGCGCTGGCCGGCACGGGTCTGATGCGGACCAGCGCGGTCGTGGGCGGCGGCGACAGGTTTGTCGCCGAAGTGTGCACCAGTCATGGTCTGGCCACGCTTGATCCGTTGCAGACCGGGAGTGGCGATTCGTCGCCTGCCACCGGCATGCACGATTGCTGCAAGCTGTGCGCCGCCGGCGCACCTGCACTTGCCGCCGACATCGAGATCGGCGTACCGCCAGCGCCGACTTTCAGCATTCGGAACGCCTCAGACAGCTCGGCGCACCCGACGCTTGCCGTCTGGACCGCGCATCCCCCGCGCGGACCACCCGCGCGCGGCTGAACACCACACCGTTCAGTCCGCCCCGGTCGCGCTCTCGGCGCCTCCGGGTCGAATCACCTTCCCGCGTCGTCGCGGGGCCATTTCCATCGCAAGGAGTTCTCATGAACCACACTATCCGCGTCGCTGCGTTGTCAGCATTTGTTTCCGCCGCATTCGTTCTTCCCGCGCAGGCCCAGGTCACCGTCAAGGACCCCTGGGTGCGTGCCACCGTTTCGCAACAAATGGCCACCGGCGCCTTCATGCAGATCACCTCGGCGCAGGATGCGCGTCTGGTCGAAGTCAAGTCACCGGTCGCCGGCATTGTCGAAATCCACGAGATGGCGATGGACAAGGACGTCATGAAGATGCGCGCCCTGCCCAATGGCCTCGATCTTCCGGCCGGCAAGACGGTCGAACTCAAATCCGGCGGCTATCACGTCATGCTGATGGACTTGAAGCGGCAGATGAAAGAGGGCGATTCCGTGCCCATGACGCTGGTGGTCGAAGGCAAGGACAAGAAGCGCACCACGATCGAGGTCAAGGCCCCGGTCAAGCCGCTGGCTACGGCAAGCAAGGCGCCGGTCGAGCATAAGCATTGATTTTTTCGCAGCATTTGTGATGAAGCTCGCTCACCGCACTGGCCGCCTCACCGCCTGGATCGCGATTTTCGCGATTCTGCTGGCGGCGCTCGCGCCGAGCGTGGCGCGAGCTTTGTCGCCGCCGCAGACGGCGATGCCGTGGACTGATATCTGCTCGGTTGTCGGCACGCAGGCCGCGCCGACGACCGAGCCGATGTCCGGTTCCGGGCAGCACGAAGGCATGGGGCTCAAGCATTGCCCCTTCTGCCTGACTCACGCTGGCCATTTTGCGCTGCCGGCGACGACGCCGGATGTTTTGCCGACAGCCGACTCTTGCGCCGAAGTTTTTCCACCTTCCGCGGCAACACCACCTCCCCGCTTCATTCGCGCCGCAGCCCAGTCGCGCGCGCCGCCTGCCAACTCCTGATCGACATTTGCATTCCGGCCCGGAGCATCTGCCCGGGTTCCGCTTCACGTCAGGAGAACCACATGTTTTGCTTTCCACCGCCTCGGCCAGGGGGCCGTTGCAAGCCCATTGCCCGCCAGCAAGCGGCAACGATTGATATCCGCGATGGCCAGGGCGGTAAACGCGTGCGGCATATCGCCGCACCATGGTTTTGACGCCCATCAATTAAGGACAATCGCGCCTCCATGGGAATCCTTTTTCCGCGCCTGCCCGAGATCGGGCAACCCGAGCGATCGATTTTCTCCTTTACCGGAGCGGCGGCGGCGCATGTGGCGCTGATCGCTTTGCTTGCGGTGGTGGTTCCCGCCGGGGAGTTGAAGAAAGCCCTCCAGCCAATGACTGTGCGCCTGGTCGAGATACTGCCCGAGTTGCCCAAGCCGAAGCCCGCCGAAGCGCCGAAGCCGAAAAGGGCCCTGCCACCGCCGCCCCCGCAATTGCTGGCATCCAGCACGCCCAGCGACGCGCCGGTCGCCTTCTCGGTGCCACCCCAGCCACCAGCCCCGGCGCCGTCCGCGCCGACCACCGTCGCGCCGGCGCCGCTGGCGATCACCGCGGCGCGCTTCGACGCCGACTACCTGGACAACCCGAAGCCGGTCTATCCGCATGCCTCGCGTCGCCTCGGCGAGCAAGGCAAGGTGCTGCTGCGCGTCTATGTCAGTGCCATGGGCCTGGCCGAAAAAATCGAGATCAAGATCGGCAGCGGCTTCGCGCGCCTTGATCAGTCCGCCCATGACGCCGTCAGCCGCTGGCGCTTCGTGCCCGCGCGGCGCGGCGAGCAGGCGGTCGCGGCCTGGGTTCAGGTTCCCATCACCTTCCAACTGGATAGCTAATGCTCATGGCTTCGATAAACCACCCCGCATCATGAAACACCGCGGCTTCACCGGGCCTCAAGCTGGCAAATGGGCCCGCCCCTCCCGTCCTCCCCTCGCGGGGAGGCTTCTGGTCAGCTCGCTTCACTCGACCATCACCCGTCGCTCCGAACGAGCTATTTCACGTTAAACCACCATGCAAACTCAATTTGGTCTGATTCACTTCTGGCAACAGGGCGACATGGTGACTCATGCCACCGCCCTGATCCTGCTGTTCCTGTCTGTCATGAGTTGGGCGCTGATTGTCGGCCGCTTCGTGCGCCAGTTGCGCATCAACCAGTCCATCGAACGCGCGCCGCAGGCTTTCTGGCAGGCCCGCACACTACCCGAGGCGATCACCGCCATCGAGGCAGCCGACCGCACCGGGCTCTTCTCGGGACTGGCGCACACCGGCGCGCAGGCAGCCGAGAACTATGAGTCCTCCGCCTGTCTCGGCGCCGGCGTCAGCCTCTCCGAATCCGTCACGCGGGCGCTGCGCAACCAGATGCTCTCCGCCCAGGCCAATCTGGAAGGCGGCCTCACTTTCCTCGCCTCGGTCGGCTCGACGGCGCCCTTCATCGGCCTGTTCGGCACCGTCTGGGGCATCTACCACGCACTGGTCGCGCTCTCCGGCTCCAGCAGCGTGGTACTCGACAAGGTCGCCGGGCCGGTCGGAGAAGCGCTGATCATGACGGCGGCCGGCCTCTTCGTCGCCATCCCCGCCGTACTCGCCTACAACGCACTGACCCGCGCCAACCGCCTGGTGATGGCGCAGCTGGACGGCTTCGCCCACGACCTGCACGCCTTCTTTGCGACCGGCGCCCGTCGCGCCGTGGTGAAAGGCAAGACCGCCATCGCATCCACCGCCGCACCCGCCGCCATGGCGCGGCAGGCCGCCTGAGACCGCGATGTCTTTCGGTTCCTTCAGCGAGGGCGGCATCACCCAGCCCATGGCGGAGATCAACACCACACCCATGGTGGATGTGATGCTGGTACTCCTGATCATTTTCATCATCACGATCCCGGTGATGCAACAGGCCGTGCCGATCGACCTGCCACAGGTCAGTTCGCAGAAGGTCGAAGACAAGCCGGTAGTGATCCAGCTTGCGCTCGATGCCAATGGCCGCTACTACCTGGACGGCGCTCCGGTCCATCGCAGCGAAGTGGAAAGCCACTTCACCGCCACCGCCGGCCGCAATCCGGAACTGCACTTGCGTGCGGATCGCGGCACACGCTACGAAGCAGTGGCCGAGATTCTCGCCGTGGCGCAGAAGGCCGGCATCAACCGCATCGCCTTCGTTACCGAACCCAAGGGATAGACCTTTCAAGGCGCTACCCGGAAATCAATTCGAATTCAAAAATGGAGTCAATCAACATGGTTTGCAAATCTCTAAGCTCTTCCCGGCACCTGGCTCAACGGCCGCTGGCTGTTGCCGTCACTATCGCGCTCGGCATCTTCGGCACGAGCGCCGTCCTCGCCCAGGAGAAGGAGACCCAACTCAAGGAGATGAAAGTTTCGGCGGAGTCCGACAAGCCCGTTCAGCAGCGCACTGAGTTGGGAAAAGTAACCGAGTTCACCCCGATTTCCGGTGCCGTGGTCAGCCAGGAACAGGTCGAGCATTTGCAACTGGTGAACAACCTCCTTGAACTCGGCAAGCGGGTCCCCGGCATCAGCATGATCCGCAACATGCGTATTCCGGACGGCGGCAAGCTGTACACGGAAAATCGCATTGACGGCATGCGCGCGACGTCAACCAATACTTCGGTGTTTGACGAAATTGACGGGGCCGACATCGAACGCATCGAGGTCATCACCGGCCCGGCATCGGCGCTCTACAGCAGTGGCGCAT
>JBIJDI010000092.1:0-8344 GCA_044344235.1 Sulfuritalea sp.
CCACGAGCGTGGCAAGCTGTCCTGTCCTTGAAATACCGTGCTCGCTCCGAGCAGCAACAAGCGCCTTTGCAATCGCATGAGCAAACCGTTCTTCGCCATAGTCTTTGATCACCTTTTCTAGTTCTGATTGCGATGCCCGCGCCAGAAATTCGGCGGCGGTCTCCCCCTGCGTCGTATCCATGCGCATGTCCAGCGGCGCATCGAAACGAAAGCTCATGCCCCGTTCGGGCGTATTCAGTTGCGGCGACGACACGCCGATGTCCATCAGGATTCCATCCACCTGCGCCACGCCGAGCTTGTCCAGCACCGAGTCGAACTCGCTGAACGCGGCATGTACCAGAGTGAAGCGGGGGTCCGCCATTGAAGCGCCGGCCGCAATGGCGGCCGGGTCTCGATCCAGTGCAATCAGCCGCCCTGTCGGGCCAAGCGCATCGAGAATCGCCCGGCTGTGACCGCCGCGGCCGAAGGTGGCGTCGACATAGATTCCTGCCGGCTTGATCGCCAGCGCTGCGACCGCCTCGGCCAGCAGCACACTGACGTGAGTGTCGACACTCACAGCGCAAGATTTTCCAGGCCCGGAGGCAACAGCTTGTCGCCCACTGCAAAGATCGCGTCCTGCTGTGCCTGCCAGCCTGCCGCTGACCAGATTTCGAAATGACGGCCCTGCCCGACCAGCCAGATTTCCTTTTCCAGCCCGGCATACTGACGCAGCGAGGGCGAGATCAGCAGGCGCCCGGCACCGTCCAGCTCCACGTCCTCGGCAAAACCCACCAGCAGACGCCGCACCATGGCGGATTCGACCTGAAGGCTGGGTGCAGCGAGAATCTGGGCGCGGATCGGCTCCCAGGCGGGCTGGGGATAGAGCAGCAGGCAACGATGGGGGTGGGCGGTAACCACCAGGCGTCCTTCGCCCAATGCCACCAAGGCATCACGGTGCCGCGCCGGAACTGCCATCCGGCCCTTGGCATCGAGATTGAGCGCTGCCGCACCTTGGAACATCGGATCTCCCCAGGATGAGAAACAAGCCGCCATCCGACCTGAATTTCCCACAAACCCCCACAAGATCCCACTTTAAGACACTTTTTGACGAGGGTCAAGAAACTGTCACATTTTTTTCAAGCACAACAAGGGCTTAGGCGCGAAACCGAAGGAATTTCGCGAATAGAATATCAAGCAAAATCAATAGGGATACAAAGCAAACCGAATGTGCTTTGTGAGGAGTTGCAGTAGGGAATTCTCGCGGCCCGAGTGGCCAGGCCAAAAGTCGGCGCTGGCGGGACGGCGATTCACACGGGAGACGGCTATCCTCGAAACCGGCCTCAAGCCTTCCAGAGTTTCACTGCCCGCAATCGACGGATATTTCCGTCCCGAGTTGCCAGGGGCACGCCATGCGCTCGCGCGGTGGCGACGATGATGCGGTCGGCCGGGTCGCCATGAAATCCGGCGGGCAGGCTGTCGAGCGCGAGAATTACGGCAACATCCATCGGCAACAGGGTTACCGATTCGGCGGCAACAGCGGTCGGTAGCCAGTGGCTCAGCGGAGCATTGATCTTCAGGCGCCCCTTGGCCACCAGCATCTGCGCCTCCCACAGGCTGATGGCGGAAAGGCCGGGCGGCGTACCCGCAGCGGCGAGCGCATCGAGAGCGTCCCGCTCCTTTGCCGGCAGTTCCGGCTGGCCGAGCAGCCACCAGAGCCAGATGTGGGTGTCGAGCAGCAGCGTCGGCTTCATCGTTTGCGGGTCGACATGGCCTCGAAGTCACCCTCGTCGAGGACGGATTCTTCGGCGGACGCCGCCAACACGCCGCTGCCGCGCAGGCGCAGCCATGCGGGCGTTCCCTGCAACGCGGATGTGGTCGGCACCAGGCGCGCAACGACTTTACCGCGACGAACAAGATCGACCGCCATACCCGCCTTTTCCACCTGCCTGATTACATCCAGACAATGCGCCTTGAACTCCGAGACGCTCACCGCATAAGTGGTCATCTGACACCTCCAAATGGTCATGTCTCAGAATAGCACGACAAGCGGAATGTATCCACTTGCAATCCGGAGCGGGACTGGAAGCTTGCCAGGCCGTGCCAGACCTAACCGGGCCGCTCACCCATCTTCTCGCCCAAGCGAATCGGCCGCTGCGGCGACCAGTCAGGATTGAACGTGAGTGTGTTCGCCGGGAACAGCATCACCACGGTCGAGCCGAGCAGGAAGCGGCCCATTTCGTCGCCCTGCCTGAACGACAGTTGCTGATCGTCATAACGCCATTCGCGCAGGTGGCCAGGACGCGGCGGATTCACCACGCCATGCCAGACCGTGGCCATGCTGCCGACGATGGTCGCACCGACCAGCGCCAGCACAAACGGGCCGTGCGCCGACTCGAAGACGCACACGACGCGTTCGTTGCGAGCGAAGAGGCCGGGCACGCCGCGCGCCGTGACAGGGTTGACCGAGAACAGATCGCCCGGCACATGAATCATGCGCAGCAGGCGGCCGTCGCACGGCATGTGGATGCGGTGATAGTCCTTCGGGCTCAGGTAGAGCGTGGCGAAGCTGCCGTCCTCGAACTGCTTTGCGAGTTCGGCGTCGCCGCCGACAAGGGTTGTGGTCGAATAGTGGTGGCCCTTGGCCTGAAAAATCTGGTCGCGCTCAATGGCGCCGAACTGGCTGATGGCTCCATCCACTGGACAGATGAAATCGGCGGGCGCCAGCGGCCGTGCACCCGGCTTCAGCGGTCGGGTGAAGAACTCGTTGAAGCTCGCATAGCTCGCAATATCCGGATTGGCCGCCTCGCTCATGTTGACGCCGTAGCGGCCGACAAACCAGCGGATCACGCTCGTGGTGAGACCACCGGCGCGCGCCGTGGCGAATTTTCCCGCAAGCGCAGTCAGCGCCTGCTTCGGCAATGCGTACTGCAGCAGGACGGCAAGACGGTCGTTCACGATGTTTGGCGCGGGAAGGGAAGCCGCAAATTATAAGGGGCGGCCACATCGGGCCGCCCCTTCGTTGCGACAGGCTGCTTAACGGCCCTGCGCGGCCAGCGCGGCGATGCGCTCTTCCATGCTCGGATGGCTGGCGAACAGGGACATGAAGCCGGGGCCGCCGGCGATGCCGGAACTGGCCAGGCTCTTCGGCAGCGGTTCGACCGCCATGCCGCCCAGACGCTGCAGCGCCGCCATCATCGGCCGCGGCGAACCCATCAGGCCGGCGGCCCCGGCGTCGGCACGGAACTCACGCTGGCGCGAGAACCAGGCAACGATGATGCTGGCAAGAACGCCGAACAGGATGTCGCAGACGACCACGGTAATCATGTAGCCGATGCCGGGGCCGGACGACTGACTATCGCCGCGGCGAAGGAAGCTGTCGACAAGGTAGCCGACGACGCGCGAAAGGAAGATGACGAAGGTATTGACCACGCCCTGGATCAGCGTCAGCGTCACCATGTCGCCGTTGGCGACGTGGCTGACTTCGTGCGCCAGCACCGCCTCGACTTCTTCCTTGCTCATGTTCTGCAGGAGGCCGGTGGAAACGGCGACCAGCGAATTGTTCTTGCTCGGCCCGGTGGCGAAGGCATTCGGCTCGCCTTCGTAGATGGCGACTTCGGGCATGGCGATGCCGGCCTTCTGCGCCTGCTTGCGCACGGTTTCGACCAGCCAGAACTCGGTGGAGGTTTCCGGGCTTTCGATGATGCGCGCGCCGGTGGACCACTTGGCCATCATCTTCGACATCAGCAGCGAAATGAAGGCGCCGCCGAAACCCATGATGCCGGCGAACACGAGCAGCATGCCCAGGTTGAGGCCGTTGGCGGTCAGGTAACGATTCACCCCCAGCACGCTGGCGGCAATCGACAACACCAGCATCACGGCAAGGTTGGTGACCAAAAACAGCACGATGCGTTTCATTGCGGTTCTCCCGAAAAGACTGTGTTCCTGATTTCGCACGTCGATCAGCAACAGGCGGCAGCGCCCATTGTCCTCCGTGCAGCAACCAAGATGCGGCGATTCTACAAAATTTCAAGTTTCCGACAAACCGAATAAATTAGCAGTATTTGTTCGTAAAATACGAAGCATGAAATCGGCCGCGCTCAACTATCACCACCTGCGCTACTTCTGGGTCGTCGCCCAGGAAGGCAGCGTGACGCGTGCCGCCCGGCGTCTTGGCGTTGCCGTGCAGACCATCAGCGTGCAGATCGCACAGCTCGAACAATCGCTGGGCAAGGCGCTGCTGGCGCCGCAGGGACGCCGCCTGGTGCCGACCGAAGCCGGGCGTCTGGCGCTCACCTACGCTGACCAGATCTTCCAGTTGGGCGAACACATGGGCGCGGCGCTGCGCGAAGCGGATGCCGGCAACACCCTGCGGCTCGCCGTCGGCATTTCAGACGCCCTGCCGAAACTGATTGCATTCCGCCTCATGGAAGTTGTGTTCCATCTCCCGCAGCAGGTGCGACTGGTCTGCCGCGAAGGCGAATTCGATACCCTGCTGGCGGAACTGGCGCTGCATCGGCTCGATGTGGTGCTCACTGATCGCCCTGCCCAGCCAGGCGGCAACCTGCGGGTATTCAGCCATCCTCTTGGCGAATTCGAAATCACGCTGTTCGGCGCGCCTGCGCTGGCGAAACGCTACCGCAAAGGATTCCCCGGCAATCTCGATGACGCGCCGATGCTGCTGCCGACCCGCGGCAACGCCTTGCGCGGGCAAGTGGAGCGCTGGCTGGAAAGCCAGAATGTAGTGCCGCTGATCGTCGGCGAGTTCGAGGACAGTGCGCTGCTGACCACCTTCGGCCGCGCCGGACTGGGCCTGTTTCCCGCACCTTCGGTGCTGGGCGCCGAGATCGCGGCGCAACTCGGCGCCGAACCGGTCGGCGTGATGACCGACGTTCGCGAGCAGTACTACGCGATATCCAACGAGCGGCGCATCCGCCACCCGGCGGTCGAGGCGATCCGCAACGCGCCGGTAAGCTGGAATCAGCCCGAAGGCTGATCAACCTTACCGGTTGCCGGGCGAACCGATTGCGGGAGTCGGCGCTGGTGCCACGGCGGCAGGTGTTGCTGGCTGGACCTGGACCGTCGATGGCGCGCCATCCTTGTGCTTTTCATGCGGATGCCAGCCAAGCAATGCAAGCAAGACAAAGAAACCGACAACGTAGCCGATCGGTATGAACCAGCCATGACGCAACCACTGTCCCACCGACTTGGCCTCGGGAAACAGATTGGCGACCGCAACGCCCGCCGAGGAACCGAACCACAGCATCGAGCCGCCGAAACCCACGGCATAGGCGAGGAAACCCCAGTCGTAGCCGCCCTGCTTCAAGGCCAGCGCAGTGAGCGGTATGTTGTCGAACACGGCGGAAATGAAACCCAGCGCCAAAGCTGTGGGCCAGGAGGCCGGCGGCAAACTCTCCACCGGCATCATCGACGCGCAGGTGACCAGCGACAGCAGGAACACCGAGCCCTTGAAGGCGCCTGGAATCAGGCTCCATTCCGGCTTGCGCAGCGGCACCGCGAGCAGCAGGGCCACCCACACCGCAGCGCCGAGGAAGGGGAAATGATCCGCCGCTGCGGCGAACTTCAGATTCACCGTAACATTGGTGATGATCGCCCCGATCAGAATGAAAATGACAATCCCGACCCGCGCCCAGTCGATGTGGTGTGCGGCCTGGAAGTCGCGACTGATCGCCATGTGCTTGTGCTGCAGCAGCGCTGCCGGAATGCCGAACACTACCAGTGCGACGGCGGAAGCGACATAGGCCTCGACCACATCGAACGGGCTGACGCCGTCCAGCCACATCATGGTGGTCGTCGTATCGCCCACCACCGAGCCGGCGCCGCCGCCGTTGGACGCGGCGACAATCGCGGCGAGGTAGCCGATATGCACCTTGCGCTTGAACACGCTGGCGGCGACCGTGGCGCCGATCAGGGCGGCCGCGATGTTGTCGAGGAAGCCGGAGAGCACGAAGATGATGACCAGCAGCATGAAGGGTCCCAGCCAGCCCTCGGGCAGCAGCCTGGGCAGGACCTCGGGCACTCCGCTGTCCTCGAAATGACGCGCCAGCAGGGCGAAGCCGACCAGCAAGCCCAGCAGGTTAGCCAGCAACACCCATTCGTGCGACATGTGGGCGCCAAACCCGGCAATGCCGGCACCGGTCTTGAATCCGGTGAACATGACCTTGTAGGTGGTGATGGTGACCAGCCCCGTCAGCGCCACCTGCAACACGTAGTGATGGAACAGCGCCACGCCGAGCAGGGTCGCACCAAACAGGATGAAATCGACGGGGATGCCGAACAGGGCGGGCGAGGTGACCACCGCATCGGCCGCCTGGGCCAGTGGCGCTGCCAGCAGCAATGCAACAAGCGCCAGCAAAGGTCCGGCAGCAACGCGGGACGCCATGGTTCGTAGCGAAGATGCCATCTGCCACTCCTCTCGTTTTTGTCGGCCGATTGTAGCAGCCTGTCGGGCCGCAAACCTGCGCCACGGGGACTTCGTCGGCGGCGCTCCCGTGGAATGCGCTACACTTCGCGCCTTACGGAAAACGAAAGTCCTGCCATGAAAATCCTGCTACCGGTCGATGGTTCCGAGCATTCCGAGCGCGTCACCCGGCATGTCATCCTTATGGCGCAGACCAGCACCGCCTGCGAGATCCTGCTGCTCAACGTCCAGGCCCCGATCGATGCGCCGGAAGTCCGCGGGCACATGCCGTCGGGCGAAATCGAAGCCATGCAGGAAAGCCGGGGCGGCGATGCCATGACCTCGGCACGGGCGTTGCTTGACGCCACCGGTGTCGCCTATGTACCCGAACTGGCGCTCGGCCCCGTGGCCGAAACCATCGCCCGACTGGCCCGTGAGCGCCAATGCGATGTCATCGTGATGGGCTCGCACGGTGCCGGCAAGCTCATCACCGCCCTTATGGGATCAGTGGCCCAGGACGTGATCCATCTGGCGTCGTGCCCGGTGACGGTGGTCAAGTAAGTTCCTGGCTGGTTGCCACGTATTCCCGGACGGGCTACTGCACGTCTTCCCCCGCAGCCGGCGGCGCGATTCCCGCTGCGCGGAAGGCATGCCCCATCATCACCATGCCGGCGTGCGGCGCATTGAGCCCGGCGGCGAAATAAATCAGTTCGAACACGGCGTCGCCCTGCTCAGCCGAGACCACGGCGGTCAGCACCTGCTTTTCGTCCGAGTACACCCGGTGGCGCAGGCTGTGGGTGCCGATGCCGCGTGCGTGGTGGATACTGGCGCTGACCACGCCCTGCTCACAACGCAAAATTTCGAGCACTTCCGCGCCACGACCGGCCGGCATGATGCAGGTGATGACTTTGTAATCGCCACGCTGCGGCGGCAATGTCCCGGCCTCAGCCATGGTGACCAAACCGCGCCGCAACTTCCGGCGGCACATAGGTCGCCATCTTCTCCAGCGGCACCATGTAGATCATGCCCATGCCCGGCGTGTCCAGCTTGGCGGCGACATACACGCGCTCGAAGATGTGGTCGGCGTGGTCGGACGGCGCAACGATGTAGATCACTTCCTTTTCGGCATTCACAGTAATGCCCAGCACCCCGAGGTGCTTTTGCCGCACCCCGGTGCCGCGCGCGTAAAAGATCGTCGCCCCTTGCGCGCCGGCCTCTGTCGCCGCGTCCACCACGGCATCGGCCACCCCGCGCTGGACGATGCAGGTGATCAACACGGCATCGGTCAGCACCACGATTTCGTCACGTTGTTTCATCGTCTCACCCCTGTTCGCGCGCGGCGGCCGCTGCGCTCCTGCTTATCCATACTCCCACCAGCAACACCGTGACGATGGGACCGAACGAGGCCATGGCCAGGATGCCGAAGCCCTCCGCCGCGCCGACCGCCTGGCCCAGCCCCAGACCAAGGGCCAGCACCAGCGGCACCGTCACCGGCCCGGTGGTGACGCCCGCGCTGTCCCAGGCCAGCGCGACATACTCCTCGCTGGACCACAAGGTGGCGCCCAGGGCGAGCGTGTAGCCGCCCAGCAGCAGCGGCAGCATCGGCCATTCGAAGACGATCTTCGCCACGCCCAGCGCAATCCCCAGCGCCACGCCCACGGCCACCGCCTGGATCAGCAAGCCCTTGGGAAACGCGCCGTCGGTCAGGTTTTCCACGGTGGTGCCCATCGCGTTGAGTGCCGGTTCGGCCACCGTGGCGCCATAGCCCAGCGTGGCGGCAAAGACCAGGGTCAGGCCGATGCCAATCGGATACGAATACAGCGGCGCGGCGCCGGCCATCGCACTGAAAGCGCCCGGTACGGTAGCCCCGGCCTGGTTCCCCAGCGGGATCAGACCAACCGTCAGACCAAGGTTGAACAGGGCCATGCCCAGCACCGCCACCACCAC
>JBIJDI010000093.1:0-8312 GCA_044344235.1 Sulfuritalea sp.
TTTAGCCGGGACGAAAAGAAGCAGGAGGACATGCGAATTGCCATGAACAACCCGAAGCTAAGGTTCTACATTGGCGATGTCCGGAATTACGACAGCATCCACGAGGCGATGCAAGGTGTGGATTATGTATTCCATGCCGCCGCCCTGAAGCAGGTTCCGTCCTGCGAGTTTTATCCGATGGAAGCGGTGCGCACCAATGTCCTTGGCGCGGAAAACGTATTGAATGCTGCCATAGCGTGCGGTGTGCGGCGCGTCATTGTGTTGAGCACGGACAAGGCGGTGTATCCCGTCAACGCGATGGGTATCTCCAAGGCGATGATGGAAAAGCTGATGGTGGCGAAAGCCCGCATGCGGCGAGACGGCGAGACGGTGCTTTGCGCTACCCGCTACGGGAATGTAATGGCATCGCGTGGTTCAGTGATTCCGCTGTTCGTCAGCCAAATCAAGGAAGGCAAGCCCTTGACCGTAACGGATCCTGCCATGACGCGCTTTCTGATGTCGCTGGAAGAGTCAGTAGATCTGGTACTCCACGCCTTCCAGCACGGCAAGCAGGGCGACATTTTTGTTCAGAAGGCGGCGGCATCGACGGTGGGCGACTTGGCTCAGGCGCTCAAGGAGTTGTTCGCCAGCGATGTGCCGCTGCGTGTCATCGGCACTCGCCACGGCGAGAAGCTCTATGAGTCCTTGCTTTCTCGCGAGGAAATGGCTCGGGCGACTGATATGGGGCGATATTTCTGTGTGCCTGCCGACGATCGGGATCTCAACTACAACAAATACTTTATCGAAGGGGAGACCCAGGTGTCTTCCTTCGACGACTACACGTCGCACAACACGGATCGTTTGAATGTTGAACAGGTCAAGGCATTGCTAATGAAGCTTGACTTCATCAAGGATGAACTCAATGCTTAAAGTGATGACCATCGTTGGGACCCGGCCGGAACTAATCAAGATGAGCCGCGTGATGGCGGAACTGGATAGGCACACGAACCACGTCCTGGTGCATACCGGCCAGAACTATGACTACGAGTTGAACCAGGTATTTTTTGACGAGTTGGGAATTCGTAAGCCGGATCATTTCCTTGGCGCTGTTGGTAAGACAGCCGCGCAGACCATCGGTCAGGTCATCATCAAGGCTGACGAAGTCCTGGGCTTGGAGAATCCTGACGCGGTATTGTTTTATGGGGATACAAATTCCTGTCTTGCCGTCATCGCTGCCAAGCGCCACAAGATTCCGGTGTTTCATATGGAGGCAGGTAATCGATGTTTTGATCAGCGGGTGCCGGAGGAGCTTAACCGCAAGGTGCTCGATCACCTGAGCGACATCAACCTGGTGCTGTCGGAACATGCACGGCGCTACCTGATTGCCGAAGGAGTTCGTCCCGAGACCATCATCAAGACCGGTTCGCACATGCGCGAGGTGCTTGATTTCTACATGCCGAAAATTCTTGTGTCCGATGTGCTGACGCGCCTTGGATTGCAGGCTGGGAAGTATTTTCTGGTGAGCGCCCATCGTGAGGAAAACGTCGATGTGCCGGAAAATTTGCGCGACCTCTTGAGCACCCTGAACGCCCTTGCCGAGACTTACGGGTTTCCGGTTCTGGTTTCTACGCATCCGCGTACCCGCAAGCGTCTCGATGCACTGGATGCCGGTCCGATCAATCCATTGGTCCAGTTTGCCAAGCCTTTCGGGTTCTTCGATTACAACAAGTTGCAGATGGAAGCGGCCTGCGTCGTTTCCGACAGTGGCACGATCACCGAAGAAGCATCCCTTCTCAATCTGCCGGCGGTTACGGTTCGGAATGCCCATGAACGTCCGGAAGGCATGGATGTCGGCACACTGATCATGGCCGGCTTGAAAAAGGAACGCGTGCTCGATGCCGTCCGCGTCGTCATCGCTCAGCATGATCGCAATGGCAGAACCATGCGACCTGTTGAGGATTACGAAGCGGGTCCGGTCTCCAAGCAGATCCTGCGCATCGTGTTGAGCTACACCGACTATGTGAATCGCACGGTCTGGCGCAAGGTTTGAGCGGCCGGGACATGCAATGCGCGTGCTAGTGACCGGGGCCAGCAGCCAGGTCGGACTCTTCCTGATTCCACGCTTGCTGCGGGATGGCCATCAGCTCTTCGCGATAAGTCGGCGCTGGCGGGACGGCGATAACGGTGTTGAGTGGCTGGTTGATGACGTCTCGACACCTGGAATGTCCTGGCCGGCAGCCGGTGTCCTGATTCACATCGCACCGTTGCGACTGCTGCCCGGTTTGCTCCCTGGTTTTCTGGCCAAAGGTGGGCGCCGCGTCATTTGTTTCGGTACTACCAGCCGCTATTCAAAAGTGGTCTCCGGCAACACGAATGAGCAGGCCTTCGCGGCGGAGCAAATTGCGGCCGAAGCCAGGGTGGCGGAACTGTGCGAGGCGGCGAATGCGGCATGGACGGTGTTTCGCCCGACGCTGATCTACGGCATGGGGATGGACCGGAATGTTACGGTGATTGCGCGGACAATCCGGCGCTTCGGCGTGTTCCCGTTGTTCGGTGCGGCATCGGGACGGCGCCAGCCGGTACATGCTGACGATCTGGCGGCAGCCTGCGTTGCAGTGCTTGCGGAGCCAAAGACATTCAACTCGGCCTACGATCTGGCGGGTGGGGAGACCCTGGATTACCGCGCGATGGTCGAGCGGATTTTCGCGGCAGAAAGGCGAACACCACGCTTCCTGCCCGTGCCATTGGCCGCATTTCGTGCGGCGATGTGGTGCATGTCTTGCATCCCGCGCTTCAAGGATTTCAATGTCGAGATGGCGCGCCGGATGAACGAGGATCTGGTATTCGATTCAGGTGATGCAGCGCGCGACTTCGGGTTCTCGCCTAGAAGATTCGAGCCAGGGGCATGAAAGCCATCCTGCACAGCGTCCCGTGAATTGATAGTGATGCCACGTCCCATGTTGAAGCGAGTTTTCGACCTGTTCTTTTCTTTGGGCCTCGGTGTGATGCTGCTCCTGCCGATATTGACAGTCGCGTTTGCGGTGCGAATCACTTCTTCCGGTCCTGTCCTGTACTGGAGCGACAGAGTCGGCCGGCGTAACCGCATTTTCAGGATGCCAAAGTTCCGCAGCATGATGATGGAAACTCCGGTAGTCGCAACGCATTTGCTTGCCGATCCGGAGCCCTACCTGACGCCGATAGGCTCGTTTCTGCGCAAGACCAGCCTTGATGAGCTACCGCAGCTCTGGAGTATCTTCAAGGGCGACATGAGTTTCGTCGGGCCTCGTCCGGCCCTGTTCAATCAGAACGACCTGATTGCATTGCGCACGAAGCTTGGCGTCGATAGCATGGTTCCCGGCCTCACCGGGTGGGCGCAGGTCAACGGTCGTGACGAACTGTCCATAGCGGAGAAAGTCAGGCTGGATGAGGAGTACCTGAGCCGGCAGTCGTTCCTTTTCGATCTGTTGGTTCTTTGGCTCACCTTCTTGCGGGTTCTTCGGAGAGATGGGGTTTCCCATTAAGGGGAGCGGGTTCAGTTTACGAGAAGACGCCTGTGCCAATTTTCTGGAATGCCCATCCTGTATTGGCAACGGCGGCGGGTAAAATGCCGTTCCGATGAATCCGCGTTCTCTCACTGCCTCCATCCACGATCTTTGCGCTGCCGCCATTGCATGGATGGTGGCGTATGCCTTGCGCTTCAACTTCGACGTCCCGTCCAATTTTGTCGACGGCATGTGGCGCAACCTGTTGTGGATCATTCCGCTGCAGGCGGTGATATTCCATAGCTTCGGTCTGTACAGGGGCATCTGGCGTTTCGCCAGCATTCCCGACTTGCGGCGGATCGCACTGGCAGCAGGTACGGTAGCGCTGGCAATACCGGCGTTGTTGTTCATGCTCCAGCGGCTCAACGATGTGCCGCGTTCGGTGCTGGTTCTGCATCCCCTGCTGTTGGTCCTGATCATGGGAGGGAGCAGGTTCATGTATCGGGCCTGGAAGGACGGACATCTGATTTCCCCGCGCCAGTTCGATGCGGAGCCGGTGATAGTCATCGGTGCCGGCGCCGCAGGTGCCGCCTTGTTGCGCGATCTTGCCGGCAACCAGCGCTGGCGCGCGGTGGGTTTGCTTGATGACGACCCGGCCAAGTTGCGTTTGCAGCTCCAGGGAGTTTCCGTGTTGGGGCGCCTGGATGAGGTGGCGCGGATTGCCGCGGCCCATCAGGTGTTGACGGTGATCGTTGCCATGCCTTCCTCGTCGCCGTCGGCCCGTCGGCGTGCGGTTGAATTGGTGGTTGATGCCGGGCTCAAGGTTCTGACGGTGCCCGCGCTGTCAGATGTCTTGTCCGGGCGAGTGACGGCCGCCGAGGTGCGGCAGGTCGAGCTTGAGGATTTGCTCGGGCGCGAACAGGTTTTGCTCGACAACGAAGGACTGAAGGAACAACTGACCGGGAAGTCGATTCTTGTGACCGGCGCCGGCGGTTCCATCGGCTCGGAGTTATGCCGGCAGATCATTCGCTTTGCTCCCGGCAAGCTGGTGTTTCTGGAGCAGTCCGAGTTTGCGCTCTACAGCATCGAGCAGGAGTTTGCCGGGCAGCCTGTGATCTGCGCAGTGGGCGACGTCAAGGATTCCTCACGACTGGAAGCCGTGTTCGCCGAACACAAGCCTGACGTGGTATTCCACGCAGCAGCCTACAAGCATGTGCCGCTGATGGAATCCGCCAATGCGTGGGAGGCGGTGAGGAACAACGTGAAGGGTACGCTCAACGTGGCGCGCGCCGCGCTTGCCAATGGCACGGGAGAGTTCGTGCTGATTTCCACCGACAAGGCGGTGAATCCGACCAATGTCATGGGTGCCAGCAAACGCCTGGCAGAGGTGGTCTGTCAGGCAGTGCAGGCGCAAGGCTCGGCTACCCGCTTTGTCATGGTGCGCTTCGGCAATGTTCTGGGGTCATCAGGGAGCGTGATTCCGCGGTTTCGCCAGCAGATAGCCGCAGGCGGACCGGTGACGGTGACGCATCCGGACATCATTCGTTACTTCATGCTGATCCCGGAGGCCGCGCAGCTGGTGCTGCAGGCGGGTCTGATTGCCAGTCGGCAGCAGGACGGCGGCCAGGTCTTTGTGCTGGACATGGGCGAGCCAGTGAAGATAGTCGATCTGGCGCGCGACCTGATTCGCCTTTCCGGTTTCACCGAAGACG
Source organism: Sulfuritalea sp. (assembly GCA_044344235.1). Lineage (GTDB taxonomy): Bacteria > Pseudomonadota > Gammaproteobacteria > Burkholderiales > Rhodocyclaceae > Sulfuritalea. The sequence goes on from JBIJDI010000093.1 coordinate 5,174, forward strand.
AGATCAAGATCGAGTTCACCGGCTTGCGCCCCGGCGAGAAACTCTATGAGGAATTGCTCGCCGATGGCGAATCGACCTTGCCGACGCCCCATCCGAAGCTGCGCATCGCCAAGCCGTCAGCGACGCCCGATGCGCAGTGGCTTGCCGATCTTGAGCAGTGGCTGGCCGTGCCGTCGCGCAGCGAAGCTGACGTGAAGCAAGGGCTCAAGGCGCGCGTGCCGGAATATCAGCCTTCAGCGCATTGAAGGCGCTGACAACTTCCTCGACACCAATATCCGCCACATCGAAGGATGGCTTCTGCAGCAGGCGATAGGGAACACCCCAAGGTCGCCAGCGCGCCGCGCCGGAGTTGCCGAACAGGCAGGCAATGGGCAGGCCCAGCCCGGCCCCGAGGTGCATGGCACCGCCATCGGCGCAGATCAGGGCATCGCACTCAGCCAGGGCAGCGATCAGTTCCGGCAGGGTTTGCGTGGGTCTGGGAATCACCGCGGCGCCAGCGCCGACTCTTTCAAGTACGTCCTGTGCCTTGGCATCGTCGCCTGGATGCAGCGGGTTGTCTTCCGCGCCGGGCGACCAGAGCAGGAGGAAGCGCACCGGGCCTTGCCCGGCGATCGCCTTGATGGTCTCTGCAAAGCGGTCCGCCGACCAGCGTTGCGAGGGTTTTCGCGCGCTGATGTGAATGCCGATTGTGAGAGTCGGCGCTGGCTGGCTCTGCATACCTGGGATGCCGCTTCGCGGGCAGGTAACGGCGGCAGGGGCCGCGACACGGCAAGGCGGTGGCGGCCCATCGATGCCGTAGATCGACGCGACGCGAAATACATCCTCGACTTCATGGCGACCCGCGTCGTCGAGCGGCAGCGACACATCCACTCCTTTGACATCCCCGAAGCCGATGACCCGCTTTGGCTGCAGCCATCGTGCGAGTTTCACTACGCGAGGCTGGGCCGAAGGATTGGCGAGGATTACATCGTCGAGCTGCATCCGTCGCAGCCGATTCATCATCATCAGGCGTCGCCACAAAATACCCGGCAGCGATTCGCCGTGGCCCCGATGCTTGGCCTTGGTGTAGACGAACACTTCGTCGAGATCGGGGTTGCCGTCCAGTACCGGAGCGTTGTAGCTATTGACCAAAGCACCCAGCCAGCCGTCGGGAAAGCGCTGACGCAAGGCGGCGATCAGCGGCGTGGTGCAGACCAGGTCGCCGATGTTGTCGCGGCGGATGATCAGTATTTTAGTTTCGGCCGCTACGCTTAACGCCGATGAATCCGGCGTTAGCCTGCACTGAAACTTTGTTTTTGGGTTCGAATGAGGGCTCAAGGTAAACTGCTGCGCTATGGCTACATATGCAATTGGCGATCTGCAGGGCTGCTACGACCCGCTGCGCCGTCTTCTCGACTATATCAGCTTCGATCCGGCGGCTGACCGTGTCTGGTTTGTCGGCGATCTGGTCAATCGCGGACCCGCATCGCTCGAGGTGCTGCGCTTCGTCAAGTCGCTCGGCGCCGCGGCAACGGTCGTGCTCGGCAATCATGATCTGCATCTGGTGATGCAGGCCGAAGGCTACGGCAAGACCAACAAGGAAGATACGCTCGACGAAATCCTCAGCGCCGCCGACCGCGACGAGCTGCTGGCTTGGTTGCGGGCGCAGCCCTTGTTTTATGTCGAGGGCGACTGGGCGATGGTGCACGCCGGTCTGCTGCCGAACTGGACGACTGCCCAAGCGAAGGCGCTTTCCGACGAAGCATCCGCGGCACTGATGGCGGACGACTACCGCGAGTTTCTGGCGCACATGTGGGGTTCCGAGCCGGCATCATGGCGCGACGATCTGGCGGGATGGGATCGCCTGCGCGTGGTGGTGAATGCGATGACGCGCATGCGCTACGTGACAGCCGCCGGCGCCATGGAGTTCCGTGCCACCGGGGCCAAGGCGCCGCCGGACAAGGGGCCGTCGGGATGCGTGCCATGGTTTGCCGCGCCAATGCGGGCGAGTGCGGATCATCGCATTGTGTGCGGGCACTGGTCGGCCCTGGGTTTTTACGAAGAGCCAAATCTTTTGGCGCTCGACACGGGTTGCCTCTGGGGAGGCTGCCTGACGGCCGTGCGGCTGGAGGACCGCCGTGTCATGCGTCAGCCCTGTCCGCAGCAGGCGAAGCCCTCGGGCTGGGATTGAAGGGAGAATGAAAATATGATGCTGCTCATGCGTTGGAAACCGACACAATGATTCTGGTCACCGGCGGCACCGGTTATATCGGCTCGCATACCTGCGTGGCGCTGGCTGCGGCCGGTCACGACCTGCTGATTGTCGACAACCTCTGCAATAGCCGCGTCGATGTGGTCAGCCGGCTCGAAACGCTCTGCGGCAAACGTCCGGAATTCGTCGAGGGCGATGTTCGCGATCCTGTCGTGCTCGACCAGGTTTTTGATCGTCATCCGATCACGGCGGTGATGCACTTCGCCGGACTCAAGGCCGTGGGTGAGTCAGTCGAACGACCACTCGAGTATTACGACAACAATGTACACGGCACCCTCCAACTACTGGCCGCCATGCGCCGGGCGAGCGTCAAGACCTTTGTCTTTTCGTCCTCTGCTACCGTCTATGGTGACCCCGCAAGCGTGCCGATCCGGGAGAACTTCCCGCGCGCGGCCACCAATCCGTACGGGCGCAGCAAACTGATCATCGAGGATATCCTCGCCGACCTCCATCATGCAGAGCCTGATTGGCGCATTGCCCGGTTGCGCTACTTCAACCCGGTGGGTGCCCACGAGTCCGGTCTGATCGGCGAAGATCCGCAGGGCATGCCGAACAATCTGATGCCCTTCGTGGCTCAGGTGGCCACTGGGCGCCGCGAATTCCTCAACATCTGGGGCAATGACTATCCGACACCGGACGGCACCGGTGTGCGCGACTACATTCACGTGGCCGACCTGGCCGAAGGGCATGTTGCGGCGCTCGGCTATCTCGATCGGGCAGGTGGTCTGCTCACCGTGAATCTGGGCGCGGGCCGGGGTTACTCAGTCCTCGACGTGGTCAAGGCTTTCGAAGCGGCAAGCGACCGTTCAATTCCCTGCAAGATCGGACCGCGCCGCGCAGGCGACATCGCTCAATGCTGGGCCGATTCTGGTCTGGCCGGGAAATTGA
>JBIJDI010000094.1:0-8283 GCA_044344235.1 Sulfuritalea sp.
CGGGCTGCTGATGCGTCCGGTGTTCGCCGCGGCCAAGAAGAATCCGGCGCGCGTGGTTTTCTGCGAAGGCGAGGACGAGCGCGTTTTGCGTGCCGTGCAAACCGTATGCGACGAAAGTCTGGCAAGACCGATCCTGATCGGTCGCCCCGATGTGGTGGGAAAGAGCATCGAGCGTTACGGACTGCGGATTCGCCCCGGAGAGCATTTCGAACTGGTCAGCCCGGATTCCGATCCCCGTTACAAGGAGCTCTGGCAGGATTACCACGGCATGATGTCGCGCAAGGGTGTCAGCGTCGAATACGCCAAGCGCGAGATGAGGCGGCGCACCACACTGATCGGCGCCATGCTGGTAAAACACAACTATGCCGATGCGATGCTGTGCGGCACCTTTGGCAAGCATTCCCTGCATCTGCGCTACATCGAAACCGTGATCGGCCTGAAGGCGGGGATCAAGAATTTCTACGCAATGAACATGCTGATCCTGCCGCGGCGCACGCTGTTCATCGGCGATACCTACGTCAATTACGACCCGACGGCCGAGCAACTTGCGGAGATGACCCTGCTCGCCGCTGACGAAGTTGCACGCTTCGGCTTGGCGCCCAAGGTGGCGCTGCTGTCGCATTCGAGTTTCGGCACCGAGGACACGCCGACGGCGATCAAGATGCGTCGCGCGCTGGAGATCCTGCGCACGATCGCACCACACCTGGAAGTGGATGGCGAGATGCACGGCGACGCCGCGCTTTCCGAGGATATCCGGCATCAGGTGTTTCCCGACTCGACGCTCAAGGGCCAGGCCAACCTGCTCATCATGCCGACGCTGGATGCCGCCAACATCTCCTTCAACCTGATCAAGACCTCGGCGGGCGACGGACTGACGGTCGGCCCGCTGCTGCTCGGCGCGGCGCGTCCGGTGCATATTCTGACGCCTACGGCTACCGTCAGGCGCATCGTCAACGTAACCGCTTTGCTCTCGGTCGAGGCGCAACAGCACGCCAGAAGCGGTACGTGATCATCCTATGACGGAGCCCCGTACTGCGCTGATCCTGACCGGCGGTGGCGCCCGTGCCGGCTATCAGGCCGGGGTACTGAAGGCGATTCGCGAGATGCTGCCGGAGCCGCGACGCAATCCGTTTCCGATCTTGTGCGGTACCTCGGCCGGTGCGATCAACGCCGCGTCGATGGCGGTGTGGGCCGAGGATTTTGGCGCGGGCGTGGACAACCTGCTCGATGTCTGGGAGAACTTCAACGCTCATCAGGTCTATCGCGCCGATCCGGTGAGCATGGGCGTCTCCGGCGCCCGCTGGATGTCCACCCTGGCGGTCGGCTGGCTGACCAGGCATTCTCCGCGCTCGCTGCTCGACAACTCGCCGCTGCGCCGTTTGTTGAGCGGCGGCCTCGACTTCAGTCGCATCGCAAAGGCCATCGAAAACCGGGCCCTGCACTCGGTCAGCATCACCTGCTCCGGCTACTCATCGGGGCAGAGCGTCAGTTTTTATCAGGGGCGCACCGACATCGAAGCCTGGCGGCGCAGCCAGCGGGTAGGGGCGCCGACCGAGATTTCTCTCGACCATCTGATGGCCTCAAGCGCGATCCCCTTCATCTTTCCGGCAGTGCATATAAACCGGGAATGGTTCGGTGACGGTTCGATGCGGCAGGTGGCGCCGGTCTCGCCGGCAATCCATCTCGGCGCCGACAAGATATTGGTGATCGGCGCCGGCCGCATGGCCGACGAGAATGCCCGGCCGCGTTCCGAGATCTATCCTTCGCTGGCGCAAATCGCCGGTCATGCGCTGTCCAGCATCTTTCTCGACAGCATGTCGGTCGATCTGGAACGGATGAACCGCATCAACAACACGCTCTCGCTGATTCCCGAGAACATCCGTCGTGAGCGAGGCATGAGCCTGCGTCCGATAGAAGTGCTGACCATTGCGCCCTCGCAACGTCTTGACCATCTCGCCGCGCGCCACGCCAAGGCTTTGCCATGGGCCGTGCGCACCATGCTGCGAACCTTTGGCGCGATGAATCGAAACGGCGGTGCGCTGACCAGTTATCTGCTGTTCGAGCGGCCCTACACCAAGGCCTTGATCGATCTGGGCTACGCGGATACGCTGGCGCGCCGGGATGAAGTGCGTCGCTTTCTTGACTTGAGTTAATGTTTTTGTTGAGGCCTGATGTTCAACCCCTTTATTTGTAACGATAAGTGCCGATACAGCTTATTACAGAGGGGATATCCTCTGTTAGAATGTTTGCATCGCAGGAGGGACATCTCCATGAAGAAAATACTAATGATGTTGTTGGCGGCCGCGATAGTCGGCACTGGTGTGACGCCGACTGACGTCGAGGCGGCCAGCAAGAAGAAGGCCGTTGCTGCAAAAAAGAAGGCTCCGCGCGCAGCAAAGCCGAATCGGGTGAAGCACGTTGTACGCGCCAGATCCGCCCACCGCATTGCATCCCTTGATGACGCACAGCATCTGGCGCTTCAATCGTCCGCCGCTTTGGTGCTGGATCAGACGACCGGCGCGGTCCTCTTTGAAAAGAACCCGAGCGCCATTCTGCCGATCGCGTCGATTACCAAACTGATGACCGCCATGGTCGTGCTCGATGCCAAGCCCGATCTCACGGAGACCTTGGCCATCAGCGAGCAGGATGTGGATATCCTCAAGGGAACCCGCTCGCGTTTGAAAGTCGGCACTCACTTGGTGCGCGAGGAAATGCTGCGCCTGGCCCTGATGTCGTCAGAAAACCGCGCAGCCGCGGCCTTGTCGCGCAACTACCCGGGCGGCCGCGAAGCCTTCATTTCCGCCATGAATCAAAAGGCGCAAGCACTGGGTCTGGTCGACACGCGCTTTCAGGACCCCACCGGACTGACCGCGGCCAACGTGTCGAGCCCGCGCGACCTCGCCAAGATGGTCGACGCCGCGCATCAGTACCCGTTGATTCGCGAGTTCTCGACGACGTCCGAAGGTGAATTCAATATCGCCGGCCGGACGCAGCAGTTCCGCAACACCAATACCCTGGTCAAGAATCCGACATGGGAAATCGGCCTGTCCAAGACCGGGTACATCAACGAAGCCGGCAAATGCCTGGTGATGCAGGCTTGGCTCAACAACAAGCCGACCATCATCGTGTTGCTCGACTCCTGGGGCAAGATGACCCGCATCGGCGACGCCAACCGCATCAAGCGCTGGGTCGAGAGCGCGTCGCTGGCGCAACGCCAGAGCGCCGGTTGATCTTTTCGCGAAATCCTTAGCCGCTGTTGCGCAGACCGGCGGCGACGCCATTGATGGTCAGATGGATTCCCCTCTTCACCGTGTCATCCGCGGCACCGGCGCGATGCCGGCGCAGCAATTCCACCTGCAAGTGGTTGAGCGGATCGAGATAGGGGAATCGATTGCGGATCGAGCGCTTCAGCAGCGGGTTGTTCACCAGCAACTCGTTCTGACCGGTGATCTCCAGCAGCGCGGCGATTGAAGCCTGCCACTCGTTCTTCAGGCGGGGAAAGATGGCGTCACGCAGCGTTTCATCCTTCACCAGTTGCGCATAGCGCTCGGCAATCGCAATATCGCTCTTCGCCAGCACCATGTCCATGTTGGACAGGAGCGTGCGGAAGAAGCCCCACTCGCGATTCATCTCCGCCAGCAAGGCCATGCCCTCTTCGCCCCGTTCCGCTTTCCAGGCGGCAATTGCGCTGCCGAAGCCGAACCATCCCGGCAACATCAGGCGACACTGTGCCCATGAGAAAACCCAGGGAATCGCCCGCAGATCCTCGATCGCCGTGGTCTTCTTGCGTGAGGCCGGGCGACTGCCGATGTTGAGCGCAGCGATTTCCGAAATCACGGTGGATTCCCAGAAATAGCGCTCGAAGCCCGGCGTCTCATAGACCATGCCGCGATAGGCCTTGAAGGCGAATGCCGAAAGCGCCTCCATCGCGGCGAGAAACTCCGGCCGCGGATTGTCATGCTGATGCGGCAGCAAGGTCGCCTCAAGCGTCGCCGCTGCAAGGATCTCCAGATTGCGTCGCCCCAGTTCGGGGTTGGCATATTTCGAGGCGATGACTTCGCCCTGCTCCGTGATCCGGATCTGTCCCTGCACCGCTCCCTGGGGCTGGGCGAGGATCGCCTGATAGCTGGGGCCGCCGCCGCGACCGACCGAACCGCCGCGGCCATGGAACAGCCTCAGGGTGATGCCGTGCCGGGCAAAGACTTCGGTCAGCTTGATTTCAGCGCGATAGAGCGACCAGCCGGAGGTGAGAAAGCCGCCATCCTTGTTGCTGTCCGAATAGCCGAGCATGACTTCCTGCAGCGCCTTGCGGCTGGCCAGCAGACGGCTGTAGATCGGCAGCCCGAGCAGGCGATGCATTATGCCTTCCGCGTTTTCGAGGTCGCCGATGGTTTCGAACAGGGGCACGATATTGACGTCCAGCGCGCTTTCCAGCGGGCGCAGCAAGCCGACTTCCTTCAACAGGACGGCGAGCTCGAGGATGTCAGAGACGCCATCGGTCTTGGAGATGATCACGTTCTGAATCGCGCTCTTGCCGAAACGCTGATGAATCGAACGCGCGGCGTGAAAGATTGCCAACTCGCCGCGCGTCTCGTCCGAATACTCGACGCCGGGCGCGGAAAGCGGCCGTGGTGTCGCGAGTTCCTCCTGCAGCAAGCTGATGCGGGCCTCTTCGTCGAGGCTCAGATAGTCGATGCCCGGCCGGGCGACAGCCAGCAACTCGGCGACCGTGCGTGCGTGCACCTCCGAGTTCTGGCGCAGATCGAGCGGCGCCAGGTGAAAGCCGAAGATCGACACGGTGCGCCGCAGGCGTCGTAAGCGGCCGCGCGCCAGTAGCCGCGAGTTGTTGGCGATCAGCGAGTGATGCAGGATGTCGAGGTCGGCGGCCAGTTCGGCGGCAGCGGCATACGGTGCTGACTCGCCCACGGCGTGGCGCGGCGCTTCCAGACCGTCGAGTACGCGCGCGGTGGCCGACAGCCGCGCATACATGCCGGCAATGGCGCGGCGGTAGGGCTCGTCGTCGCGATGCGGGCTGTGATCCGGCGAACTGGCTGCCAGTGCCTGCAGTTCCTCCGAGATTTTCACCAGAACGGAGGTGGGCGACAGGTCCGCGCCCAGATTGTGCAGTTGGTCGAGCAGGTAGGCGAGCGCCTTGCGGCTTTGGGCGCGCATGGCGCTCTCGAGAATTTCGGCCGTGACGAAGGGATTGCCGTCGCGGTCGCCCCCGATCCACGAACCGGGATGGAGGAAGGGCTTGAGCTCTTCGCCGGGCCAGTCCGCAACCTGCTTCGCCAGATGATCTTCCAGCGTGTTGTAGAGGCGCGGCAGTTCGCGCAAAAAGGTGGTGTCGTAAAACGAAAGGGCATTCGCCACCTCGTCCATCACCGAGAGCTTGGCCCGGCGCAACATCCGCGTCTGCCACAGCGTCAATACCGCGCGCCGGATCGCCTCCTCGTGCACCTCGCGTTCCTCGGGTGTCAGGTCGGTGCGGTCGCGTTCATCCAGCAGCCGGGCAATTTTCCATTGGCAGTCGAGAATGCTCTTGCGCTGCACTTCCGTCGGGTGCGCCGTGAGTACGGGGCACACATCGGCGCCGGCGAAGAAACGCGACAATTCTTCACCACCGATGCCGGCCTCGGTGGCGCGCTGCACGGCGTGTGCAAGACTTCCCTCGCGCGGCTTCGAGCCGGCCAGTGCGTGAGCGCGGGCACGGCGAATGTGATGCTGATCTTCGGCAATGTTGGCAAGGTGCGAGAAGTAGCTGAAGGCTCGCGCGACCAGCGTGGTCCGGCTGTTGGGCAAATCGGCGAACAGCGACTCGAGACCTTTCCGGGCAGCCGGATCGTCGTCGCGATGAAAGCGGATCGCCAATTGGCGGATACGTTCGACCGTGTCAAAGGACTCAGCGCCTTCCTGATCGCGCAGGGTATCGCCGAGGAGTCGCCCCAGCAGGCGAATGTCATCGCGTAGCGGCGCGTCCTTCTCTGCGGCTTCGGTTGTACGAGTGTTCTGGCAGTCAGTGTTGGTTGAATTCATCATTGTCTTTGTTCGTGGCACTTGGGAAAGTCGGCGCTGGCGGTTCGGCGCTTCAAGTCGCTGCAATGGCAGGCCCACTCAGCGGCCATGCTAAAATTGCCCGCAAAATCAAGCGATCAAGCGTGCCGTTTGCTTGCCAGTTTGCCGCCGATCCACGACCCATTCCAGTGAGCACCATGTCCCCAGTTTCTGCCCCCGAGCGCATCGTCATTGCCACCCGCGAATCCCGTCTTGCATTGTGGCAGGCCGAGCATGTGCGCAGCCTGCTGCAGCAATTGTATCCGGCCTGCCGTGTCGAGTTGCTCGGCATGACCACGCGCGGCGACCAGATTCTCGATCGGCCCCTGTCCAAGGTCGGCGGCAAGGGATTGTTCGTCAAGGAACTGGAGGCCGCCCTGCTCGACGGTTCAGCCGATCTGGCTGTGCATTCCATGAAGGATGTGCCGATGCAGATGGAGCCGGAGTTTTCCCTGGTCGCCATCGGTCCGCGCGAAGTGCCGCTCGATGCGCTGGTGTCGAGCAAGTACGCCAGTCTCGGCGATATGCCACCGGGCGCCGTGGTCGGCACCTCCAGTCTGCGCCGCGAATCCCAGTTGCATGCGCGTTACCCCTATCTCGCTGTCACTCCCTTGCGCGGCAACCTCGATACCCGCTTGCGCAAGCTCGACGAAGGCCAGTTCGACGCCATCATTCTGGCGGCCGCCGGCCTCAAGCGCCTCGGTCTGAGTGACCGTATCCGCGCCGTGCTGCCCGCCGAGGATTCGCTGCCCGCCGCCGGACAGGGCGCGCTGGGAATCGAAGCCCTGGCCTCGCGTCCGGAAGTGGCCGCATGGGTTGCAGCCTTGAATGATCCGGCCACCGCCGCCTGCGTGCGCGCCGAGCGCGCCGTGTCGCGGGCGCTGGCCGGCAGCTGCGAAGTCCCGCTCGGCGCCTATGGCGAAATGCGGGCGGGCAGTCTTCATCTGCGCGGCTTCGTCGCCTCGCCCGACGGCACACGCATGGCCCATGCCGAGCTTACGGGCAGTGCTGCCGATCCCGAAGCGCTGGGTTTGCAGCTGGCTGCCGAGTTGCGCGCGCAGGGTGCCGCCGAAATCCTCGCGTCGCTCGGTAGTTAGCATGTCTTTGGCCGGCCGCCATGTCGTGGTGACGCGCCCGGCCGGGCAGGCGGCGCATTTCGCCACGGCACTGATCGAGGCCGGCGCGATACCGGTGCTCTACCCGGTGCTCGAAATTCGCGACATCGAAGACACGGCCCCCGTGCTCGACGCCGCGATCCGTCTCGACACATTTGACCTGGCCGTGTTCGTCAGCCCCAATGCGATCGAAAAGGCCCTGGCCCTGATCCTGCCGCGCAGAACATGGCCCACCGGCCTGCGCGTGGCGGCGCTGGGCAAGAGCAGCGAGCGCGAACTGGCGCGCAATGGGATTCATGACGTGATTTCACCCGCTTTGCGTTTTGACTCGGAGGCCCTGCTCGAGCTTCCCGAGCTAACCGACGTGCGAGGCAAGCGCGTTATCATTTTCCGCGGCGACGGCGGCCGCGAGGTGTTGGGCGATACGCTCAAGTCGCGCGGTGCCGCCATCGAATACGTGACTTGTTACCGCCGCACGCGCCCGCAGCTCGACCCCGCACCCCTGCTCAAGCTGTGGGAAGTTGGTCAGTTGGATGCCGTGACGCTGACCAGCAGCGAAGGCCTGCGCAATTTTTCCGACATGCTGGGTCGTCTCGGCCAGGCCTGGCTGAAGAAGACCCCGGCCTTCGTGCCCCATCTGCGTATCGCAGAGCAGGCACAGGCGCTGGGTTTGACCAAGGTGATCGCCACTGAACCCGGCGATGACGGCTTGATGGCCGGACTCATGCAATACTTCGCATCTCATGGAAACTCCCGCTCAAACTGATCCAGCACCTGTCACCAGCCGGTGGCGGGATGCCTTGCGCCGGCCGACGGTGCGAATTGTTGCTGTCGCCATTGCGCTGATCGTCGCGCAGTGGGTCAACACCCGCATGCAGGTCGCCAGCCTGCAGCAGGAGCTGGCGCGGCGGCTCAGCGACGGCGATTCCGTGGCGAAGGAAGGGCGCGCCCTGGCCCGGCAAAGCCAGGAGACGCTGGGAGCCCTGCAGGCCAAGGTCGGCGTGCTGGAAGCCAAGCTGGCCGAAACGCAGAGCCAGGCCGTGGCGCTGGAAGCCATGTATCAGGAGCTCTCCAGTACGCGCGACGAACGCGTGCTGGCCGAAGTCGAACAGGC
>JBIJDI010000095.1:0-8274 GCA_044344235.1 Sulfuritalea sp.
GGCAGCAAAGTGACCTGGCTTCGGTTTTCACCTTCAATGAACCGCTTCATCTCGCCCCCTTCATTCGATCATGCTGTACGCATAGACCGAAAGGAGCAGCATTAGTTCATGTTTTCACACAGTCTCCAGCGGGAACGGACCTTGGTGATGCCTAAGGCTTCCCTCCGCGAAAAACCGACGGTAGTTCGGCCTTGAGAAACGTCTTCAGGCTCTCGGCTGCCGGCGAAAGGGTTCTGCCTTGCCGCGTTATGAAGGACATCTCGCGCCGGATCACGGGCTTCAGCAGATTTCGCAACTGGATCCGGTAAAGCTGCGTGATCGGGCTGGCGTAGGATGGCAGCACCGCGACGCCAAGGCCGGCATCCACCATGCCGACCACGGTGGTCAGATACGCCACCTCGTAGGCGATCGGGACTTCGACGGCGGCTTCCACAAGGCAGTTTCGGATCAGTTGCCCTACCGAATTGTCGCGGGTCAGAGAAATGAATGGGTGGCCCTCCAGGTCTCGCCAGGCCACGCCGGCCTTTTTTTTCGTCAAGGGGTGACCGGCGGGACAGGCAAGCACCAGCGTGTCGGTCATCAAGGGTTCCGCCGCCAGCTCGCGCCCGGTCGTTTCGAAGGTTCCAATGCCGAAGTCGACCTCGGCGTCGCGTACCTTGGGCTGGATCAATCCGGCGAGCGTGTCGTGAAGAATCACGCTGATGCCGGGAAACAGTCGGGTGTAGTCCGCGATTACCCTTGGGAGCAGGATTGACGCCATCAGCGGGGTCGCCGCAACGGCAACGCGGCCACGTTTCTTGGCAACCAGCTCCCTCGAATTGGTCAAGGCGTTTTGCAGATCCGTCAGCACCTTATCGGCCACGGGAAGAAAATCTCGCCCGGCGTCGGTAAGTTGCACCAGGCGAGTCGTGCGGTCGAACAGTCGCAGTCCGAACTGGTCCTCCAGTTCGCTGATCAGGACGCTCACGGCGGACTGCGTTAGATGGAGCCGGGTTGCCGCCGTGGTGAAGCTTCCCGCCTGTGCCACGGCGAGAAAAGCGCGGACCTGCTTCAAGGTGATATTCATGTAGTTAATTCATTAACAGATGAAAAGAATGAAATTGTATGATGAATCATGCTGTGGCAACCTCGTTTCTCCCATCAAACGAGCTGGCGGTGCCACGCCGCCGGAAATTGCCAGAAGACCCGGAGGAAACCCACATGAAGCTAGACATTTTCAATCACATTTTTCCGCAAGCCTTTTTTGACCGGGCGCTGGAGGTCGCGCCCAACGGCAAGGACATGTTCAAGCGAGTGCGCGATATTCCCTGCATCGTGGACCTCGACGAACGCTTCCGCATCATGGATCGGTTCGACGACTACGCCCAGGTGATCTGCCTGGGCTCGCCGCCGATCGAAGTGTTTGGTCCGCCGCCCGTGTCGACCGAGATGGCGCGGCTTGCCAACGACGGCATGGCCGAGTTGGTGAGCAAATACCCGCAGCGCTTTCCCGCCTTCATCGCTTCGCTGCCGATGAACGACCCGCAAGGCCTACTGCGCGAGGCCGAGCGCGCGATCAATCAACTGGGCGCCGTGGGCGTTCAGGTGTTCACCAACGTTCTGGGCAAGCCATTGACGGCGCCCGAGACCCTGCCGCTGTTCGACCTCATGGCCAAGCTGGACCGGCCGATCTGGCTGCATCCCGCGCGCGGCGCCGATTTCGCGGACTACAAGGCGGAAAAGAAGAGCCACTATGAAATCTGGTGGACCCTGGGCTGGCCCTACGAAACCAGCGCCGCGATGGCGCATATGGTTTTTGAGGGCCTGTTCGACAAGCATCCGAACCTCAAGGTCATTACCCACCACATGGGCGGCATGATCCCCTACTTCGAGGGACGCGTCGGCCCCGGATGGGACCAGTTGGGCACCCGCACCTCGGACGAGGACTATTCGCTGTTGTTGAAAAAGCTGAAGAAGCGGCCGCTCGACTATTTCAAGATGTTCTACGCCGACACCGCCTTGTTCGGCGCGCGCAAGGCGACCGAGCTGGGACTAGACTTCTTCGGTGTCGATAACGTGGTCTTCTCCTCGGACGCTCCCTTCGATCCGGAGAAGGGGTCCGCGTATACCCGGTGGACGATCGATATCGTTGACGGCCTCGACATCACACCGCAGCAGCGTCATGCAATCTACGAGGGCAATGCGCGCCGCCTGCTGAAACTAAAATAGCCGTTTGTCGGTCGTTCGGTCCGTCGCCGGCTTCGCAATCTCGGGCGCCGCCGGTGCAACACCAATAATTTTCCGGGAACACGGAAACGGGATTGTCCCAAGGGCAATCCCCACTGGAGGAGACAACATGAACGGAAACATATCGATCAACGTTACGGAATTCATCGACAGCAGAAGCGTCAGCCGATATACGAGAGCACTGCTGTTCGCAGCCGCGGTGTGCCTGGCCCCCAGCTCGGCATCGGCATGGCCGACACAACCGATCACGCTGGTCGTGCCGTACACCCCGGGCACCGGCATTGACTTGATCGCACGCCAGCTCGCCGCCCATCTTCCGGCAGCCCTGAAGCAGCCCGTTATCGTGGACAACGTGGCGGGTGCCAGCGGCAACATCGGTAGCGACAAGGTGGCGCGCGCCAAGCCAGACGGTTACACCCTGCTGGTTCAGGTCAACACCCTGGTGATGAACAAGAGCTTGTACAAGGTGCTGTCCTACGACCCCGTCAACGACTTCGCACCCGTCATTCAGACCTCTTGGGGAACACTGCTGCTGGTGACAAACCCGACGGCGCAAAAGGCCAACACCGTCAGCGACGTGGTGAGCGCAGCCAAGTCCAAGCCCGGACAGCTGACCTACGCCACGCCGGGGCTCGGAACCCCTCACCACTTGTCGATGGCCCTCTTCCTCCAGCGCAGCAACTCGGACATGCTGCACGTCCCCTACAAGGGCACCGCAGGCGCGGTCACTGATCTGCTTGCGGGCCGCATTGACTACATGTTTCTGCCCGTGCACGTCGCGTTACAGCACATCCGGGCCGGCAAACTGAAGGCGATCGCGACGGGCAGTGCAGCCCGCCTGCCCCAACTTCCCGACGTTCCGACCTTGGCTGAGGCTGGGGTCGCCACTGGCAACATGGACATGTGGTACGGCGTTCTGGCTCCAAAGGGAACACCCGCTGACGTGATCGCGCGTCTCAACCAGGAAATCACCAAGATCCTGAAGCAGGCAGACGTCGCCAAGGCGTTCGAAGCGCAAGGCATGGTCCCCGCGACCGCTACCCCCGCTGAATTCGGCGCCTTGGTGGCCAAGGATGCGCAGCGCTGGGCCGACGTGGTGAAGAAGGGCAACATCTCAGCGGACTACTAGACAGGTGGACGTCAACACCTTTCCTCCAGCCAGGGGTAGTGATATTAAAGAGTAGACGGTTCATATATATGAAAATCCAAAGTCAAAAAGACTTTTTTGCCGGGCTGATGTTCACGGTGGTGGGAGGCGGCTTTGCGGCCGGCGCCAGCCAGTACAACGTGGGCAGCGGTGCGCGCATGGGCCCGGGCTACTTTCCCCTCATCCTGGGGCTGATGCTGGCCGTACTGGGCTGTGCGATTGCCATCAAAAGCATGGTCACACCCACGCCAGACGGCGACAAGGTCGGTAAATTTGCCTGGAAACCGCTGTTCTTCATCATCATGGCCAACCTGGTCTTTGGTGCGTGCATAGGTGGTTTGCCCATTATCGGCTTGCCTCCTTTGGGCCTGATCGTAGGGATCTTCCTACTGACCTTCATTGCCGCCAATGCCGATGATGAATTCAACTTCAAGGAAGTCACCATCCTGGCCATCATCCTGGCCATCATGAGTTACGCAGCCTTCATCCTGCTGCTCAAGTTGCAGTTCCCCGTGTGGCCGGCCTTCACCCGAGCCTGAGGAAATCGCCATGGAACTGATTGACAATCTCTCGCTGGGATTTAGCGTCGCGTTTACTCTGCAAAACCTGATGTATGCCTTTATTGGCTGCCTGCTGGGCACCCTGATTGGCGTGCTCCCCGGTATTGGCCCACTGGCGACCATTGCCATGCTGCTGCCCGCCACCTACGCGCTGCCTCCGCTGGCGGCGCTGATCATGCTGGCCGGCATCTACTACGGCGCCCAGTACGGGGGGTCGACCACCGCCATCTTGGTGAACCTGCCTGGTGAATCGTCCTCGGTGGTGACCACCATCGACGGCTACCAGATGGCCCGTCAGGGCCGGGCGGGGCCCGCCTTGGCTGCAGCCGGTCTGGGCTCCTTCTTTGCGGGCTGCGTGGGAACCCTGATTCTGGCGGCCTTTGCCGGACCGCTGACTGAACTGGCTTTCAAGTTCGGCCCTGCTGAATACTTCTCGCTGATGATTCTGGGGCTGGTGGGTGCTGTGGTGCTGGCGTCGGGATCTTTGCTCAAAGCCTTTGCCATGATCATCCTAGGCCTCCTGCTGGGCATGGTCGGTACCGACGTTAACTCCGGCGTGGCGCGCTTCAGCTTTGACATTCCCGAGCTGACCGACGGCATTGGCTTCATCGTGATTGCCATGGGTGTGTTTGGCTACGGCGAAATCATCAGCAACCTGTCCAAACACGAGAGTGAACGTGAAATCTTCACCGCATCCGTCACTGGTCTGATGCCAACCAAGGAAGACTTCAAGAATATGGTGCCGGCTGTCCTGCGTGGCACTGCACTGGGCTCGGTGCTGGGTATTCTGCCCGGTGGTGGCGCGGTTATGGCGGCTTTTGCGGCTTACACCATGGAGAAGAAGACCAAGCTGCGCCCGGGGGAAGTACCCTTTGGCAAGGGCAATATCCGCGGGGTAGCAGCGCCAGAGGCTGCGAACAATGCAGGGTCCCAGACTTCGTTCATTCCGCTGCTGACCCTGGGTATTCCACCCAATGCCGTCATGGCACTCATGGTGGGTGCTATGACCATCCACAACATCCAACCTGGCCCTCAGGTGATGACCAGCAACCCCGAACTGTTCTGGGGTCTGATTGCGTCCATGTGGATTGGCAATGCCATGCTGATCATCCTGAATCTGCCGCTGATTGGCATTTGGATCAAGTTACTGTCGGTGCCTTACCGCTGGTTGTACCCGTCCATTGTTCTGTTCTGTGCGATTGGCGTGTACTCCACCAACAACAACACCTTCGATATCTGGCTGGTAGGCCTGTTCGGCGTGATTGGCTACCTGTTCATCAAACTCGGTACTGAGCCAGCACCGCTGCTGCTGGGCTTCATTCTGGGGCCGATGATGGAAGAGTACCTGCGCCGGGCATTGCTGCTGAGCCGTGGTGACTGGAGCGTGTTCGTCACCAGCCCGCTATCGGCCGGTTTGCTGGTCGCTGCGGTGCTGCTGCTGGTGACCGTCTTGATGCCGTCGGTCAAGGTCAAGCGTGAAGAAGCATTTGTGGAGGATTGATAAGTATGTACAAACACCTTTTTGTTCCGGTGGACGGCTCTAAGCTGTCGCACAGAGTCATGGATGGAAGCATTGCGTTGGCCAAGCAACTCGGAGCCCGTATTACAGGGTTTGTGGTGGAACCTGATCTGCCGATTACCGCTGCCAGTTCCAAGACACAGAGCCTGGCCGATCAGATCAAGGAAAACGAGACCGAGAACGAAGCGCACGCATCAGCCCTGCTGGGGCAGTTCGCCGATCGAGCTAAAGCTGCCAATGTCGAGTTCAGTGCGCACTACGTCACCGCCTACCTGGTCAATAAGACCATCATGGAGGAAGCTGAGAAAGCCGGGTGCGACATGATTGTGATGGTGACCCATGGGCGCAGTGCCATTGGTGAGTTCATCTTTGGGTCACACACCAGGAAGATCATTGCCAACAGCAAGCTGCCGGTCTTCGTATTGCACTGAATGGAGGATTGAGTGATGGGCTTTCTCTCTCCTGCTTTTCTGGCCGCATTGGCCCAGATCATGCTGGTCAACATCGTGCTGTCCGGGGACAACGGGGCGCTGGGCATCGGCAGTATCGGCTCGATCTGCGGACCGCTGATCGGCGCCGCCTTGCTGTCCTTCCATTGGGAAATGCGCCACGTCTTCCTGATGGCCGCGATTTCGCCCGTCATCGCGTCGGCAGCGGCCCTGATGCTCGCCAGAACGCACGGCTCGGGCGGCGTTCAGGCCGTCGCCGCATGAGCGGGAATTAACGGATTACGCGTGACGCTGCTGGTGTTCTTTCCGGTCCTGATCCTGTATCTCGTACATCTGATGGGGTAAGTGATGAAGCTCAATGCGGCGCAATGCCTGCTTGAAAGCGGTGCCGATCCGGCGATCGCGCTCGAGTGCGGCGACACGAAAACGAGTTACGGCGCGCTGCGCGCCGCGGTGGCGCAGGCCGGGGGGACGTGGAAGGCGATGGGACTCAAGCTCGACGACCGCGTCATCGTCTTTGCGCCCGATTCGATCGACTGGGTGGTGTCCTACCTCGGCATCCTCTGGGCCGGCGGCGTCGCGATCGGCATCAACTGCCGGCTGGCGATGGCCGACCTTGCGCCCATCCTCGTCGAAAGCGAAGTCAGCGCGATCTGGTGCGAGGACGAACACGCCGATGCGATCCGCGGCATGGCGGGCTGCCTGACCCAGCCCCCGCGGGTCGTCGTCGCGCACGCCGACGGCGCCGGCGGCTGGCATGGTCTGATGGCCCTGGCAGCGCCGATTGACGCGGTCGAACGCTTGGCGGAAGACCCGGCGCTGTGGATCGGCACTTCAGGCACGACCGGCATTCCGAAGGGCGTCATCCACGCCCAGCGCACGGTACTCAATGCGCATTCCTTCGCCCGCGAACTGATCGGTCTGACGGCCGCCGACCGACTCTACGCGACCTCGAAGCTCTTCTTCGCCTATGCCCTTGGCAACAGCCTGTTTTCCGGTCTGCGGGCCGGCGCGACAGTCATTCTCGACCGCGAATGGCCGACCCCGGAGCGGGTCGCCGAAATGGTCGAGAAGCATCAGCCGACGCTGTTCTTCAGCGTTCCGACGCTGTACCACAAGATGCTGCAGACGGGCATCGGGGCGCGCCTCGCCGGTACAGGAATCCGGCACTACGTCTCCGCCGGCGAAACCCTGCCGCCGGTCGTGCGCCAGGCCTGGCGCGAGGCGACCGGCAAGGCGCAGGTCAGCGGCTACGGGACTTCCGAAACGCTCTGCCTGATGCTCTACTGCGACCGCGACGACGCGACGCTGGCGCCGACGCCGCTGACCGAAATCCGCTTCGCCGATGACGCCGATCCGGTCGCGCCGCAGCGGATCTGGGTTCGTCACTCGACCGTCGCGCTCGGCTACTGGCATCGCCCGGAGGCCGAGGCCGACGGCTTCGCCGCGGGCGGCTGGTACTCGCCCGGCGACATGTTCCTGCGCCGCGACGACGGCCGGCTCGAATTCACCGGCCGCAATGACGACATGCTGAAGATCGCCGGCCAGTGGGTGAGTACGCTGTGGGTCGAACAGGCGCTCGCCGCCGCCTGCGGCGATTCGATTCAGCAGATTGCGTCGGTCGGGGTGACCACCGCCGACGGGCTTACCGCGCTCTCGGTGCTGGCGGTTGCGACACCCGGCGCCGAGGCTTTGGCCGCCGAGCGCATGCAGCAGGGCATCGCCGGCCTTCCCGGGCATCGCCGCCCGCGCTGGGTGCATTGGCTGGACGCGCTGCCGCTGACGGCGACCGGCAAGTTGCAGCGGGGACAACTGCGGCGGCTGCACGAGGCGGCAGTCGCGGCCGGGAAGCGCGCTGCCTGAGCGGCTGCGACAAGGGACCGCTTACTGGGTACGAATTGCGCCGCGGGCGCCAGCGGCCGCCGGTTCCGGCGGCTTGCCGCGGAAAACCAGCCGGGCATCCGCTGTCAGCAGGCCGACTTCGTTGCCGAGAACATTCACCGCTTCGTTCAGCAGGACATCCTTCTCGTTCTTGCGGGCTTTCTCCGTCGCCAGTTCGACGGCGAGATTGCGCTCGCCCGACTGCAACCCGCCGTCGTCACAGTCGCGCGTTCTTGCCGTTGCAGCTTCGGGTCTGGCGGGGCTGCGCGACTCCCTGGCCTTTTGCCGGGCCTCCTGCTGATCGCGTTCCTGGCGACGCTCCGCTTCGTTGAGCGAGATCTGCTTCCGCGCGCGCTGCGCATTAAATTCGATGATGTGCAAGGGTTTAACGGCTGCAATCGGTCAGATCGGATGCGGCGCGCTCACACGGCCTTGCGCATGGCCTGTGCGATTGCTTTGTGTTCCCGCACATCAAGGGCATCGGCGGCGCTT
>JBIJDI010000096.1:0-8261 GCA_044344235.1 Sulfuritalea sp.
ACTGGAAGAAGGCTTCCTGGTTCGGGTAGTCGATCTTGATGTCGCGAATGCGCTTGAGTGGCTTTTTCTCCGCGACCGCCTTGTCGGCAAAGGCCAGGGCGCCCTTGAGCAGATTGCCCTCGATGAATTCGTCGAAGAGCGGCGTGCCCTTGAACTTTTCCGACGGCACCGGCGTGCCGGAGAGGATCAGGTTCAGCGCGGCTTCGACGCCGATGATGCGCGGCATGCGCTGCGTGCCGCCGGCGCCGGGCAGGAGGCCCAGTTTGATTTCCGGCAGGGCGATCGAAGCGCCGGCGACGGCGACGCGAAAATGCGCACCCAGTGCCAGTTCCAGACCACCGCCCATGCAGATGCCGCCGATCGCTGCAACGACGGGCTTCGGGCAGGCCTCGACGATGCGGATCACGGTCAGCAGGTTGGGCTCGGCGTAGGATTTCGGCGAACCGAATTCGCGGATGTCGGCGCCGCCCGAGAAGGCGCGGTCGGAACCGATCAGGACCACGGCTTTGACGGCCGGGTCGGCGGTGGCCTTGTCGATGCCGGCGACGATGCCGCAGCGCAGGTCGTAGCCGAGGCCGTTGACCGGGGGATTGTCGAGGGTGATGACGGCGGTGCTGCCGTGCACTTCATAGTTGGCGCTGCTCATGCTGACTCCTGACAGGTGGTGATGTGCGTTGGATTGATCATACTTCGAGCCATTCCTTGCGGATGGCGTCGTTGTTCTTGAGGTCGGCCGGCGTGCCTTCGAAGACGATGCGGCCGTGGCCCATGAGGTAGAGCCGCTCCGAGATGTCGAGCGCGATCGCCAGCTTCTGTTCGATCAGCAGGATCGAGACGCCGCGCTTCCTGATTTCCTGGAGGAATTGTCCGACCAGTTCGACGATCTTCGGTGCCAGGCCCTCGGTCGGCTCGTCGATTATGATCAGGTCGGGGTCGCCCATCAGCGTGCGGCACAAGGTCAGCATCTGCTGCTCGCCGCCGGAGAGCACCCCGCCTGGTGTGTTCTCGCGCTCCCTGAGGCGGGGGAAGAGGGCGTACATGTCGTCGATGTGCCAGCGGCCTTCGCCACGCGCATGGGCCTTGGCGTCCTTGACCCCAAGCATCAGGTTCTGCCTGACGGTCAGGTCTGGAAAGATCGAGCGGTCTTCGGGTACCAGGCCGATGCCGAGGCGGGCGATTTCGTAGGCCTTCAGGCCGAGGATGTCGCGGTCCTTGAAGCTGACCCTGCCCCGGGCGACGACCTGGCCCATCACGGCCTTGGCGGTGGTCGAGCGACCGACACCGTTTCGGCCCAGCAGGCAAACGATTTCGCCGGGATTGACGTGCAGGTTGACCCCATGCAGGACGTGGCTCTTGCCGTAGTAGGCATGGAGGTCGGCAACTTCCAGCATGGGCTTAGTCATGATTGAGACTCGTACCAAGATAGGCTTCCTGTACGGCCGCATTGCAGCGGATCGCCGCCGGTGCGTCGGTGGCGATGATCTGGCCGTAAACGAGGACCGAGATGCGGTCGGCGAGGCCGAACACTACGCCCATGTCGTGCTCGACCATGACCAGCGTCTTGCCCTCGGTGACGCGGCGGATCAGTGCCACGGCTTCTTCGGTTTCGGTGTTGCTCATGCCCGCCGTCGGTTCGTCGAGCAGGATCACGTCGGCGCCGCTGGCGATGGTGATGCCGATTTCCAGCGCGCGTTGCTCCGCGTAGGAGAGGATGCCGGCCGGCGTGTCGCGGCGGCGTTCGAGGCCGATGTCTTCCATCACCGCCTCGGCACGCAGGCGTGCGTCCGCAAGCCCGGTCAGGCGGTGCCAGAAGGAATAGCGAT
The DNA here is from genome assembly GCA_044344235.1 of Sulfuritalea sp. Classification (GTDB taxonomy): domain Bacteria; phylum Pseudomonadota; class Gammaproteobacteria; order Burkholderiales; family Rhodocyclaceae; genus Sulfuritalea. The sequence goes on from JBIJDI010000096.1 coordinate 1,824, forward strand.
AGCCGAGCGACCACAGCACCGCACAGCGCAGGTTTTCGAACACCGAGAGGTTGTGGAAGATGTTGGTGATCTGGAAACTGCGCGACAGGCCCTTGCGGTTGATCTCGAAGGGCTTGAGGCCGACCACGTTCTCGCCCTTGAGTTCGATGACGCCGGAGGAAACCGGCAGGCGTGCGCTGATCAGGTGAAACAGCGTCGACTTGCCGGCGCCGTTGGGGCCGATGATGGCGTGGCGCTCGCCACGGTGGATGTCGAGGTCGACGCCGCGAATGATTTCGCTGACGCCGAAATTTTTCTTCAGGCCGCTGATGCGAATGGCTGGCGCGTTCATGTCTTGTCGCCGTGCAGGGTCGACAGCGCCGTGTTCCAGGCGACGCTCGCGCGCCCGCCGATCCAGCGCGTCAGCGCCATGCCGATTGCCGTGGTGGCCAGCGCAATGGCCCAGGGAGCGGCGCTATTGAGTTGCAGGTGCATGCCCATCACTCGCGTCGCCGTATCGCCAGCGCCGACTCCCTCGCCGGCGAACAGGGCGTAGCTCATTTCGATCAGGCCGACCAGGCCCGCCAGCAATATCAGCACCGGCAGCGAAGTGGCGAGGTAGTGCGGCACCATGCGGCGGAATAGGCCGGCCTGCCAGAGGTTGCGCTGTATCGCGATGACGCTGGCGATGCCGCCGGGCGCCATCAGCACCATGAACAGAAAGAACAGGCCGAAATACAGAAGCCATGCATGGGTCATGCCGCCGATCACGATCTGCATCACGGTGATAAGTATTGCGCCGATGATCGGCCCGAAAAAGAAACCGATGCCGCCGACAAAGGTCATCAGCAGCACCACGCCGGAGGTATGGGCATTCAGCGTTTCGGCGGTGACGATTTCGTAGCTGAGCGCGGTAAGGCCGCCGGCGATGCCGGCGAAGAAGCCGGAAAGGATCAGCATCAGGTAGCGTACCCGCTGCGTGTCGTAGCCGACGAATTCAGCGCGCTCCGGGTTGTCGCGCACCGCATTGGCCATGCGGCCCAGCGGCGTGTGCGTCAGTGCGAACATGGCGACGGCGGCGAGGAAGGCCCAGGCCACGATCAGCCCGTACATTTCGACTTGCGGTCCCCAGGTGAATCCCAGCAGGGTGCCCTTGCCGACCACGCGGTTGCCTGAGACGCCGCCTTCGCCGCCGAAGAAGCCGGGGAACATCAGCGCGCAGGCAGCAACCAGTTCGCCGATGCCGAGCGAGATCATGGCGAAAGTGGTGCCGGCCTTCTTGGTCGTGACATAGCCCAGCACCACGCCGGCGACCAGTCCGGCGAGGCCGCCGACCAGCGGCAGCAGGGCTACCACCAGCGGGCCGCCATCCTTGCCGATCAGGTTCAGTGCGTGCATGCTGACGAAGGCACCCAGGCCGAAATACACGGCGTGACCGAAGGAGAGCAGGCCGGTCTGGCCCAGCAGCATGTTGTAGGAGAGCGCAAACACCACCATGACGCCCATCTGGCACAACAGGGAAAGCACGAAGCCGCTCTTGAACACCAGCGGCAGGGCCACGGCGAGGGCAAGGCAGCCGCCCCAGAGCAGCAGCCGGCTGCGGGAAAGGATGGCGCCATTCACGATTCGCGCGCTCCCATCAGGCCGCGCGGGCGGAAGATCAAAATCGCCACCATCAGCATGTAGGGCAGCACCGGCGCCAGTTGGGTAATGGTCAGGCGCGCAACTTGCGAGCCTTCGGGCAGTGTGACGCCGATCAGGGCGAAGACATCGGTGATCGAGATCGACAACGCGATCGAGAAGGTCTGGATGCAGCCGATCAGCAGCGAGGCAACGAAGGCTCCGCCCAGCGAACCGAGGCCGCCGACCACGACGACGACGAAGACGATGCTGCCGACCGCCGCGGCCATGCCCGGTTCGGTGATGAAGGCGTTGCCGCCGATAACGCCGGCCAGCCCCGCCAGCGCCGTACCGCCGCCGAAGACCAGCATGAAAATACGCGGCACGTTGTGGCCGAGCGCTTCGACCATGTCGGGCTTGGTCAGCGCGGCCTGGATGATGAGGCCGATGCGGGTGCGCGTCAGCAGCGCATACAGGGCCAGCAGCATGCCGACCGACACCAGCATCATGAAGCCCTTGTAGATCGGGAAGTCGGTGGAGAACAGTGTGAACAGTGTCCCGTCGAGTTCCACGGGAATCTTGTAGTCGACGGAAGACTTGCCCCAGACGAGGTGGACGACTTCCTCGACCAGGAAGGCGAGGCCGAAGGTGAACAGCAGTTCGGCGACATGGCCGAACTTGTGCGCGCGGCGCAGGCCGTAGCGCTCGATCAGCGCTCCGACGGCGCCAACCATCAGGGGCGCGACCAGCAGGCCGGGCCAGAAGCCGATCCAGGTGCTGATCTGGTAGGCGAAATAGGCGCCGAGCATGTAGAAGCTGGCGTGGGCGAAATTGAGGATGCCCATCATGCTGAAAATCAGCGTCAGGCCGCTGGAAAGCATGAACAGCAACAGGCCGTAGGTGATGCCGTTCAGCAGCGAGATGACGACGAACTCCACGGGACCTCCTGGATATGCGGTTTAGGTGCGGCCGACAGACAAATCAAAACCCGGAGACAGAAGTTGTCTCCGGGTTTGCTCAAGCAGAAACGTGTCTTACGGGCGTTCCATGATGCAGGCGGTCGGCAACTGCGAATCGCGCTGTGAAACCGAGGCCAAAGTTTTCCAGCCGTAGCCCGTACCTTCGGAGTCATGCTTGACCGTCTTGCCGTCGGCCTTGCTGAACACCGAAATGTAAAGCGGCTGCATCATCTGGTGGTCGCTCTTGCGCATCCAGACTTCGCCATTCTCAGCCGGGAAGCGCATGTCTTCCAGGGCCAGCGCCACAGCCTTGGGATCGGTCGACTTGGCGGTGTTCATCGCCTTCGCCACCATCTCGGTCATGGTGTTGACGCGCAGGTAGTAGAAATAGACGCCGGGGTACTTCTTGTTGAAGTCGAGGGCGAATTTCTCTGTCGTCTTGGTCGGCACGTTCATGTGCCATTCGGTGAGTTGCAGCACCTTGTTATCGCCCGAGGCGCCCATGGCCTGCGGCGTGCCGAGGCCGCCGGCATAGTAGGTAAAGAAGCGCGCCGCGAGGCCTGCATCCTTTGCGGCCTTGACCAGCAGCGAGAGGTCGTTGCCCCAGTTGCCGGTGATCACCGTATCCGCGCCGGAAGCCTTGATCTTGGCGATGTAGGGAGCGAAGTCCTTGACGCGGCCGATCGGGTGCAGGTCCTCGCCGACGATCTTGATGTCCTTGCGCTTCTTCGCCAGCATTTCCTTCGCCGCCTTGGCCACTTGATGGCCGTGGGCGTAGTCCTGGCCGATGATGAAGACCTTCTTGATCTTCTTGTCATTTTCCATGAAGCTGGTGATGGCTTCCATCTTCATTTCGGTGTTGGCATCGAAGCGGAAATGCCAGAAGCTGCACTTCTCGCCGGTCAGCGTCGGGTCGACCGCCGCGTAGTTGAAGAAGAGCACCGTCTTGTCGGGGTTGCGCGCGTTCCACTTGTTCACCGCGTCGATCAGCGAATGGGCGGCGCCGGAACCGTTGCCCTGGGTGATGAAGCGGAAGCCCTGGTCGATGGCGGCCTTGAGCTGGATCTGGCTCTCCTGCGGGCTGCCCTTATTGTCGAAACCGACATACTCGAGCTTCTGGCCCATGATGCCGCCCTTCTGGTTCACCAGGATTTCGGCGGCTTCCTTGAAGCCCTTGAGGCCAGCCTCGCCGACATTGGCGAAGGGCCCGGAGAGCGGGTCGATGTAAGCGATCTTGACCTGGGCGAAGGCACTGCCACTGATCAGTAGGGTGCTCGCCGCGAGGGCGAGGCCGTGGACAAACGTCTTCTTCATGAGTGTCTTCTCCTGTTTGTGGTCCGGTCCGCGTGGAAACGGACGGCTGAATCTTATAGTTCCGCGTAGTGGAACATAGTTCTGTAATACACGCGGAATCATACTGATTGTACCAAGGGCTGTAAACGACTTTTTGACACGTTCGTCGCTGCTCTCGCGTGTCATGTAGATCACGCGCCTGCTGTCGATGCAAATCCGAGGCTGGATGACGCCGACGAAGCTTTCGAGTGCGTATGCTGCACTGCGGAATAACCGGGACGCCTTGGTCTCCCAAGTGCGGAAGCCTATTTGCCTTTGGTCTTGCGGGTGGGTGCGGCCTTGCCCTTGGCGGCTGGAGCGGGCTGGATAGACGCCGCTGCGGGTTTATGCGACCTCGGCGAATCCCGATCAGCTTCAGTCCCGGAGGTGGCTAGCCGGGCACCGGGTTCGTGATCGCGGCTTCCGCCGCCATCAGCATCGCGGCGCGGCTGTCCGGACTTTCCAGGCTGATGCGGCCGAGCTTGCCGCCGCGATAATCAGTCAGCAGGATCATTCCCGCCTTTTCCAGATCGAGTTCGCCGCCACGACGGCCCTTGATAATGCAGCCGCGCTTTTTCGCCACGGCCTCGACCACGCCGACACCATCCGTGCCCTCGAGCGCGATGCCGTAGCGTTCGGTGAGCATGGCCGGGTAGTGTTGCAGCAGCAGGCCGGCAAGGAAGATCGCGACCTCCGAATCGATCACCGCATTGCGGCCGATGGCGTGGCTGGCCGCCAGCATGAAGCCGTCACTGTCGTGCTTGATCTTCGGCCACATCAAACCCGGCGTGTCGGTAATGGTCATGGTCGGGCCGAGGTCGATGCACATCTGCGACTTGGTTACCGCCGGCTCGTCGCCGACCGCGGCCACGCGGCGCTTGAGCAGCGCATTCATCAGGGTCGATTTGCCGACGTTCGGTATGCCCATGATCAGCATGCGCAGCGGCTTGATGCCGTCGTTGCGATGCGGCGCCAGGAGCTTGCACAGGCCGGGCACCCGCGCTGCCTCGCCGGGCTTCTTGCTGGAAATGGCGACCGCCTTGACGCCGGGCTGGGCGTTGTAATAGTCGAGCCAGGCCTGTGTCACGGCCGGGTCGGCCAGGTCGGACTTGTTCAGCAGCTTGAGGCAGGGGCGCTGGCGGTGCAGGCGCAGCTCGCGGATCATCGGGTTGCTGCTGGCCTCGGGCAGGCGCGCGTCGCACACCTCGATCACCACGTCGGTCAGCGCCATGGTCTCGGCCGCCTTCTTGCGCGCCGAGGTCATGTGGCCGGGGAACCACTGTATTGTCATGATGCGTTGCTCGCCGCCGCGGTGATGAGCACTTCCTCATCCGCCACGCGCACGCTGTTGCCGCAGCGCAGCTTGCGTCGGGTACGGGTTTCGATTTCGCCATCCACTGCCACGGCGCCCTCGGCCACCATGGCCTTGGCAGCGCCACCGGAAGGCGCCAGTCCGAGCAGCTTGAGCAGGACGTTCAGCTCGATGAACTCGCCCTGAAGCGGGAAGTGGTGGATAGCCAAGAAATGCTCCGCAGCTGCGCAGGCTCAGGCGCGCAGGGCGCCGATCAGTGATGCAACTTCTTCCCCGGACTCCTGCAGAATGCTGTTCAGGGTCGCCTGATCCAGCGCGACATCGATCTGGACCCGCGTGCCGTCACGCGCATTGCCGGAAAGCTGCGTAAGAGGCGATTCGACCGGGGCCAAGCGGCTCGCCAGCAACAAGGTATCGCTGAGGGATTTTGGCGGAATGGCCATGTAGCCATCCCACAAGCCTTCGATGGCCTCCATCACGGCGGCGGGCACGCCCAGCCGCTGCAGCACGACGCGGCCCACCTCTGCGGCACCGCCCTCGTCCCAGGCGCTCAGGCTGCCTGCGGCCCCTTCCAGCAGTCCGGGAAAATCCCCGGCGCGGGAAATCAGATAAAAGCCGCCCACCTCATGCACGATGCCCGCAAAGAACGCGGCATCCGGATCCTGATGCGTCACGCGTCGCGCAATGATGTTCGCCAGGGCCGCGACGTGGGCGGTGCGCTCCCAAAGCCCGATCGCCATCTGCCGATGCTGGGGGGTCTTCGCCATGCCTTCCATCTGCCGCACCACGACGGATGCCGCCAGCACGCGCAGGGTCTTGAAGCCGAGGCGCGATACGGCACTTTTGATGTCGACAATGGTCTGCCCGGAGCGGTTGTAGATAACGGAATTGGCGACGGCGACTACTCGCGCGGCCAGCAGCGGATCGGACTGCACCAGACGGGCAAGCTGATCCACCGAGCAGTCGGGGTCATCGAGCAGTCGCTGTACCTTGAGGGCCATCTCGGCCGTGGTCGGGAAGATCACCTCGCCTGATTGCGCTCCGGCGGCAAGCTTCGTCAATATTTCCTGCACGTTCACGGGTTTGGATTCTCTTGGATGGGAGGGGGAAGACCAGTCGCGAATTATAGCCTCGGCCGTCTTCCTGCCGCGCTGTCTTGAAAGGTCGGCGCTGGTGACACGGCGCCAATCAATCGTCAGCCTGTCGACTTGCGGCGACTGGCGATGAAGCGATCCA
>JBIJDI010000097.1:0-8253 GCA_044344235.1 Sulfuritalea sp.
CGCGCAAGGCGGCGACCAGTTCCGCCACCGGTGATTCATCCCACCAGGCCGCCGTGCCGCCAGCGCCGACTATTTGCGGCAGGGCGGCGGGATCGGGAACCTCGGCCACCAGGCCGATGCCGACCAGGATCACGGCAACTGCCGGAAACAGGGAGGCCAGGGTAACGATGCCGAAGCCGGCCAGCGGGTTGTCACCCTCGCCGGCGGCAGCGGCGACGCCGATGCCCAGCGCCAGCACCAGCGGCACGGTCACCGGACCGGTGGTGATCGCGCCGCAATCCCAGGCCAGACCGATGATCGGCGCCAGGCGCGGATCAAGTCCGGCATACGTGGTGAGCGCCAGGCAGGGCAGCAGCGTGGCGATCACCAACGTCTTCATGCGCCAGCCGAAATAAAAGCGCAGCATGCCGACCACCACGGCAAGGCCGACGCCAATGCCCACCGCCAGCACCAGGCGGTCGGGATAGCGGGTCAGCAGCAGGTGCAGCCAGGGTGCGCGCAGCGGATCGACGCCATTGCCCGCCGCGCGCAGGGCGCCAATGGCGGGTTCGGCAAAGGTCGCAATGCCGCCGAGCAGGAAGGCAAAGCCCAGCACCACTGCGGGTGTCGCGCGATTGGGCAGGTTGAAACCGATGTTCTCGGCAAAAGGCATCAGGCCGTACCTGACGCCATCCATGAACAGCATCAGGCCGAGCATCACCGCCAGCATGCCAAAGGTGATCAGTTCGCCCTGCTCGACGTCGGCGCGCAGGGCGGCGATCTGGAACAGGGCAAGGAACAGCGCCAACGGCACCACGGCGCGCAACTGCTCAAAGAACCGCACGCTGACATAGGGCGTCAGTAACCGATGCACATCGATCATGCGCAGGCTTCCCGGACGGGGTCTGCGGCCTGCGTCCGCATGAACGTCCTGATAGCTGACGCGGCGCTGCTTGACGCGCACCGCGCTAAGAAACTCGCCATAGCGCAGGCGGCGTTGCGAAGACTTGTCGGTCATGGGTGGTGAGGCGGCACTCCGAAGCGTGGCATTGTACCCATGACGCCGGCCCGAGCAGACTGGCGCGGTATGATCGTTCCGTGCATGCCCACCTTCTTTCCGTCCTGCTGATGCTCTCCGCGGCCGTCGTCGCGGTCGCCGTGGCACGCCGATTCCGGCTACCCTCGATGCTGGCCTATCTGGCGATCGGCATCGCGCTCGGTCCGTATGGGCTGGCTCTGCTCAAGGAGAGCACCGAGGTCGACAGCTTCGCCGAGTTCGGCGTCGTCTTCCTGATGTTTTCGATCGGCCTCGAATTCAGCCTGAAGCGGCTGCAGGCGATGCGTACCCTAGTCTTCGGCCTGGGCTCGTCGCAAGTGGTCCTGACGGCGCTGGGCACCGGGCTGGTCGCGATGCTGGCCTACGACCAGAACTGGCGCAGCGGCATCGCGGTGGGCCTCGCCGTAGCCATGTCCTCAACCGCAATCGTCGCCAGGATGCTTTCGGAGCGCTTCGACCTCCACTCCCGGTCCGGGCGGCAAACCATGGGCGTATTGCTGTTTCAGGACCTCGCCGTAGCGCCCTGCCTGATCCTGTTGCCGGCGCTGGCAGCCTCCGGCGACGATCTGTGGCGCTCACTGGCAGTGGCCGCTGCGCAGACGGTTGCGGTGCTGGCGCTGCTGATCTGGCTGGGGAAAAAGCTGATGGCGCGCATCTTCGACGCGGCGGCGAAGGCCCGCTCCAACGAGTTGCTGGTGCTGACCACGCTGTGGATCGTCGTCGGCCTTTCCTTTCTCACTGCGCAAAGCGGTCTGTCGCTGGCGCTGGGCGCCTTCGTGGGCGGCATGCTGATTTCGGAAACGGTGTATCGCCACCACGTCGAAGCCGACATCCGGCCGTTCCGCGACATCCTGCTCGGCCTCTTCTTCGTTACGGTCGGCATGATGCTGGACATCGGCTATGTTCTTGCGAATATCCACAAGCTGGCGCTGGCCGTCATCCTGCTGATCGGTGGCAAGGCTCTGGTGATGTTGCTGATCACGGGGGTTTCCAGAACGCCGCTGGTGGCCAGCCTGCGCACCGCCGCGCAACTGGCACAGGCCGGCGAGTTCGGGCTGGTGCTGATTGAACTCGCCCACCAGCTGCAATTGATCAGCGTCAGCGTGTTCCAGATCACGCTGTCGGCGATGCTGCTGTCGATGTTCATTGCCCCCTTCCTGATCGACCGCGCCGCGAGGCTTTCCGGCGATCTGGGACGCGGCGACTGGGCGCACAAGGCCGCGGCTATCCACGCCATTGCCGTGCATAGCCTTGATCTTGGCCAGCACGTGGTGATCTGCGGCTTCGGCCGCACAGGTGAGCGCATCGCCGAATTTCTGGCCATCGAGAACATCCCCTTCATCGCCCTCGACGTCGACCCGCAGCGCATCACCGAGGCGCGCGCGCGCGGCATCAACGTCGTTTTCGGCAATGCCGACCGGGCCGAGGTGTTGCAGGCCGCCGGGGTCAGTCGCGCCCGCGCCGTGGTCGTCAGCTATCCCGATACCCATTCCGCCGAACGCGTGCTGCGCATTGTGCGTGCCACGCGCCCGGAGATGTCCGTCGTGGTGCGCACGACGGACGACAGGGATGTCGCCCGGCTCAAGTCGGCGGGAGCTACCGAGGTGATCCCCGACGTACTCGAAAGCAGCCTGCTGATCGCCGCCGAGACTCTGGTGCAGGCCGGCATCCCGATGAAGCGCGCCATCCTTCACGTGCGTGCGGCACGCGCCGAGCGCTACACCTCGCTGCGCGACTTCTACGCGCCGCCGAAGAAGTAGAATTTGCCGCTGCGTCCAAACACGATCCGGAGTAGGCCATGAGAACTGTCTTCCGTCGCTGCGTCCTGCTGTTCGGCCTGCTGGCCACCGCTGCCCTTGCTGCCGAGGAGCCCGCGCTGCTGTCCGGCCAGACGCTGTACCTGCCGGTTTACTCGCATGTCTATCACGGCGATCCGGGCAAGGACGGCAAGCCGGCGCAGACCCTGGTGTCGACCCATGTCAGCTTCCGCAATACCGACCCCCAAGTCTCGATCCGCCTTGTCTCGGCGCGCTACTACGACACCATCGGCAAGCTGGTGCGCTCCTACGTCAGCGCGCCGGTGACGATTCCGCCGATGGGTACCCATGAGATTTTCGTGCCGCGCACCGACACCGCCGGCGGCTCGGGCGCAAACTTCCTGATCGTCTGGAGCGCCGAAACCCCGGCCAACCCGCCCATCGTCGAAGCGCTCCACGCCGACATCCGCGAAGCCCGCACGCTGATGTTCATCACTACCGGGCAGCCGATCAAGACGCGCTGAAACGACCGTCTAGCCCGACCGCCGATCCAGTTCCTGATCCACCATCGAAACGGGATCCTCGATCGGTTCCAGATGTGTCGTGACGTGGGCATGCGGCAATGCCTTGCGGATATCCGCCTCGATGCGTTCCGAGCAGTCGTGGCCTTGCTGTACGGTCCAGGTGCCTGGCACCAGCACGTGCAGGGTGACAAAGACGCGACTGCCCGCCTGACGGGTGCGCAGGGCATGGAAATCCAGACCCTGACCGCGGTAGCCCGCCAGCACGACCTCAACCTGCTCGATCTGTTCCGTTGGCAAGGAGACATCCATCAGGCCGGCGGCCGAACGCTGCATCAGCTGCCACCCGGTCCAGACGATGTTCGCTGCCACCAGCACGGCAATCGCAGGATCGAGCCAGAGCCAGCCGGTGAGCCAGACCAGGCCGACGCCGCCGATCACGCCAACGGAGGTCCACACATCCGTCATCAGGTGATGCGCATCGGCTTCCAGAGTGATCGACCTGTGTGCCCGTCCCACGCGCATCAAGGTGCGGGCCGTGGCGAAGTTGATGACCGAGGCAACCACTGAAACCAGCAGGCCGGCCGCAACGGCTTCAAGCGGTTGAGGATGCAGCAGGCGGTCGACCGCGGTGTAGCCGATGCTTACCGCCGCCAGCAGGATCAGGAAGCCCTCGAAGGCACTCGAGAAATACTCCGCCTTGCCGTGTCCGTGCGCATGATCGTCATCCGCCGGCATCGCGGCGAGCGTCAGCATCCACAGCGCCATCACCGCCCCGGCCAGATTGACGAAGGATTCGATGGCGTCGGACAAGAGCCCGACCGAGCCGGTCAGCCGCCACGCCACGCCCTTGAGCAGGATGGTGGCGACGGCCGCCGCGATGGAAAGCCACGCGTAGCGCGTCAAGGAAGGTGATGGCATGGGTGCAGTATCCACAATTTTTGCCGTCACGTCGCGCTATCTACTTCGCATACCATCAAGTGGGATGAAATTTCGCGACGGAGACTCCGCTGCTTTTTGGTTCTCCGGGGTGACCACCGATCGAATAGGGAACCACAAGAAACGCTACGGTCAAAACGGTCAGCAGCGTCGAGAGCATCACGGCAGACAGGGTTACGAGAAACGGAGCAGGTGAGCGAAGCATCGAAGACTCCTTCATGTTGGCGGGAACAGATTGCATTGTGTGCCAGGCCGCTTAAGACGGGCTTAACCGTCATCAGGGGCAATTGAAAAACAATGGGACGGCCCCCTTAAGCGCCGTTTAAGCAGCGCTCTCCATGATTCGCTTCACACAACACTCATGGAGATTCCCATGCGACACATCCTCATCATTGCCACAGCACTTTTCGCCGCCACAGCCCAGGCAGAAGTCCCGCGCGACTTCCAGCTGCGCTTCGAAAAGGAGGCGGGCGCAGCGGCTTCGATCGAGCGCGGCGCGCGCTTTTTCACCAGCAAGCAGGGCGGCGAGTGGAGTTGCGCTTCCTGCCACACGGAACGGCCGATGCAGGCGGGACGTCACGCCAAGACCGACAAGGCGATTACGCCGCTGGCACCGGCAGCCAACGCCGAACGCTTCACCGACAACGCCAAGGTGGACAAATGGTTCCGCCGCAACTGCAACGACACCCTCAATCGAGTCTGCAGCGCCCAGGAAAAGGCCGACGTCATGGCCTGGCTGCTGAGCCTCAAATAATCCGGAGACACATATGAAACCAATCATCGCCGCCTCCCTGCTCGCGCTGCTCGCGAGCCTCGCTCTGCCAGCCCACGCCGACAATTACAGCCTGCCGAAGAACGCCGCCTTCGAGGAAGAATGCGCCTCCTGCCACATGGCCTATCCGCCGCAGATGCTTGATGCCAATTCCTGGCGTGCCATGATGAACGGCTTGTCGAAACATTTCGGCTCCGATGCCAGCATCGACGAAAAACGCCGTATCGCGATCACCGACTTTCTGGTCGCCCATTCCGGCGGCCGCAAGACGGGAGACACGCGTGATGCCCAAGGCAAACCGCTGTTGCGCATCACCGAAACCGCGCGCTTCGACAAGAAGCATCGCGATATAGCCGCGGCGACCTGGCAGCGCGCCTCGATCAAGAGCCCGGCCAACTGCACCGCCTGTCACGTGCAGGCAGCGGCAGGCGACTACAACGAACGCTCCATTCGCATTCCAAAGTGAGGGCTGCCATGAACATCGAAACCAAGCCCATCCGCGTCTGGGACCTGCCGACGCGCCTCTTCCACTGGTCGCTGGTGGCTAGCTTTGCCATTGCCTTTGTCACCGCAGAATCCGAAAAGTGGCGTGACATCCATGTCGTCGCCGGCTACACGCTGGCCGGACTGATCGCGTTTCGCCTGCTGTGGGGCTTCGTCGGCGGCGGCTATTCGCGCTTTGCCGAATTCCTGCCGACGCCGCAAAAGCTGCTCGACTACATCAAATCCCTGATGAACGGCAAGCCGCAGCACTACGTTGGCCACAACCCGGCCGGCGCGGTGGCCATCTTTCTGCTGCTCGGTTTTGGCGTCGCCGCCGCGGGCAGCGGCTGGGCCGTGTATGAAAATGTGGGCGGGCACTTCATGGAAGAGCTGCACGAAGGCGCCTCCAATGGAATGATGGCGATTGTTGTCATCCACATTGCCGGCGTCATTGTCAGCAGCTGGCTGCACCGAGAGAACCTCGTGCTGGCGATGATCACCGGCTGGAAGAGGATCCGCAGCGGAAATTCGGCTGCTTGAGTCGAGTACCCGGCTGATTCATTTAGCCGGGTTGCAGCCGGCACATGACAAGGGCGGGACGCCGGGGACGAAACAGATCCTCGATGCGTTCCGCTTCCTCATGGCGCGGCTGCTGCAGCCGGTTCAGGTTCCGCGCACCATGGCCATGATCTGGCCGGCATCGAGGCTGCCAGCGCGCTCCTGTATTTGAGGCAGATACCGGGCCTGCATCTGCTTGGCCGGTTCCAGCAGGTTCTGAAAACTTTCCTGCAGCAGCGCTGCGTTCATCTGCCGGCCGCCCGCGTAATAGCGCCGGGCCACCTGACCGAGCGCATAGGTCGTGGCGAAGGAAAAGACAACGCCCGTGGCCGCCCGGCCGAACTGCCCGACCAGATTGCCCGCGGCCTTGCCCAGCAAACCGCCGAGCAGCTTGCGCCCAACCTGTTCAAGGTATTGCGAGGTGAGACCGACCCCGAGCGTCGCCAGCAACTCGCGTATGTGTCCCTGGTCGAGTTCGTAACCGTATTCCCTGCCGATGCCGTAGACCATCTTGATCTGCAGCGGAATCACCGCCATCGACGCCCAGGACTGCGGCAGCAATTCGAGGGCGCCGTTGAGAATGGCGTAATTGAGTACCGAGCGGTCCAGTTCCGCCTCGGAGCTTTTCGCGGTGGCGGCAACCACCGGGCCTGCCGCTGCAGGCGCCGTTGGCGCAGCGGGCGCGGCGGTGGCAGCGAGTTCCGCCATGTCCTCCGCCTGCCTGTCAAGCGGGGCGGTCACGTTGCTGTCGAGTTGCAGCAGCGCCGCGAGTCGGGCGAGGAACTGACGTTCCGGCGCCGTCATGTGTCCGTCGGCATCGCAGACGCAGACGGCCATCTCGTAGGCCAGCTGGCGGTGTTCGGGCTCCGGCAGCAGTGCCACGGCATCCTCCAGCCTGGCGCGCTTAAGAAGTACCTGCTGGTAGAGGCCGGCAAGATCGGGAGCCCCCGGCTCGCCCCCGAGGGTTTCCGCGAGGCGGCGAATCTGCTCGCGCTCCCGTTCGTCGTTGGCGCCGTCGGCAAAGGCGGCGAGCAGGGCAATGCTGAGGATGGCGTGTTGCCGGTCGGTATTCATGTCGCTTTCCGTATAGTGGTTCGAATCATGTCGGCGGCAGGGTCAATCGTCATGACCCTTGCGGCTCTTGCCGCGATCCCCGCCGCCACCGGTCGCCTTGCCGGCGCCGGGGCTGCGGATGTCATGCTCGTCGGCGTTGCGATGGCACTCGACGCAGTTGTTGAAGTCGCGTATGCCCTCCTCGATGTGCTTGCGCCGTATACCCGCCAGCGAATGCTCATGGCAGCCGTAGCAGGTATAGCGGCTGTAGTCGTTGCTCACATGGCAGGTGACGCAGCGGGTGTTGTGGTCGCGATCAAGCTCGAAATGCTTGTTGTGGTCAAAGGTTGCCGGCAGCCACTTGTCCTGAGTGTGGCACTGTGAGCAGTTGCCGCTGATCTGCCGGTGCAGCGTATCGGTGGGCGCCTTGTGACAGTCCTGGCACTGGCCGCGCGCATCCTTCTGCAGCAGTGCATGGTCGAAGCGCCCCTGCTGGTAATAGCGTTTGACCCCCGCGTGATCGGCGTGGCATGCCACGCAGTCCTGGCTGATCAGTTTCTGGTGGAAGGGTGTCGACGTGAGCGGCTTGGCGACCGGCTGGCCGGTCGTGGTCAGGCGGCCGACGTCGGCCGGCTTGTGGCAGGTGACACAACGCCGGGAGTCCGCGCCCTTGAACGCGGCATGACAGGCAAAACAGTCGGCCTCGAGCTTTCCGTGGCCGGGAATCAACTTGCCCGGCCCGACCATCAAATGCGGGTAGACGAAGGCCAGGACAGCCAGCGCCGCCAGATTGGCGAAGAGCACGAACTTGAGGATGCGGTTCATGACCAGCCCCAAAACAGGAAGATGCTGACGATGTGCCCCAGCGCCAGCACGGCAAAGACGATGAAGATCGGGATATGCACCTTGCGCCACTTGGCCATGGCGTCGAGCGTCACCGCATCCCAGAACACCGCGCGCTCCACCTCGGCTTTCGACAAACCACGCAATTGGTAATGATCGCGCTGGCCCAGCACATGCTCGCGCGAACGACCGAGGAGCAACTTGCCGACCATGCCGCTGATCACATTCACGCCCATGGCCACCGTCGCCAGCCAGGGCAGGATGGCGTTGAAGTGTATGCCGGCATGGACC
>JBIJDI010000098.1:0-8198 GCA_044344235.1 Sulfuritalea sp.
GCCCTTACCCGTCAGCAGCGCGCCGCCACACAGAAGCCGCCCGTTGTCCTGCTTCAGCGCGCGCCGTATCGCCGCATCGACGTCTTCGCGTTTCGCCGCCGAAATCAACGGGCCGACCCGTGTCGCGGGATCGAGCGGATCGCCGACACGCAGGTCGGCGACTTCACGCAGCAGCATTTCGGTGAAACGCTCACGCACGACGTTTTCAACGATGATGCGCCGGGTTGCCGTGCAACGCTGGCCGGCAAAACCGAAGGCCGACCCCGCCAGCGCACGCGCCGCGGCAGCCAGATCGGCATCCGCCATCACGATGGCGGCGTTGTTGCCGCCCAGCTCGGCCTGCAACGGGATTCCCCGGCGAGCGCAGAGCAGCGCCACATCCAGCCCGGCGCGCTGCGATCCGGTCAGGGTCGCGGCGACGACGAGCGGATGGGCGATCAGCGCCTGCGCCGTGCTGGCGTCACCGAAAATCGTCGACAGCAGCGCAGGGGGAATACCTGCCACAGCGAGGCTGTCCACGACGGCGAGCGCGACATCCGGCGCCGGCAGTGCCGGCTTCCACACCACGCTGTTGCCGAGCACCAACGCCGAGGCAATCTTGGCGACAGGAATGGCCACGGGGTTGTTCCAAGTCGTAATCACCGCCACCACGCCGCGGGGGCAATGCCGCGTGATGAGGCCCGCCACACCGTGATCCTCCTCAGTCGCATGCGCAAGCTGCGCGCTGCTTCTGAGGTGGGCCACCGCGCGCTGCATTTCCTCCCGGGCATCGGTGATCGGCTTGCCGATCTGCCGTGCCATCATTTCAGCCCACGGTTCGCATTGCGGCTCGATGACCTGTGCCCATGCCTCGATCAGGCGCGCGCGCTCGGCGATGGGTGCCGCCGCCCAGGCCCGCCCTGCGTCATGTGCTGCCCGTACGGCGCGCGCGACCAGTGCGAAATCCGAAATCGGAACGCGCGCCAGCCGTCGCGTTGTGTCACAGGGATCGAAGTGCTCCCAGCTTGCCAGATGTGGCGCGTCGATCCAGCTTCCGGCGATATGCGCCGCCGGCGTGTCGGTTTCGCTTGCGCCCGCCGTACTCTTTTTCGCCTTGCCGATTCCGTCGAGAATGGCGCGGGGCGACAGGAAGCTGGCAACGCGTCCTTCCAGCCACTGGCGCGAGACCAGTTCATGTTGCGGATCGGTTGATCCGATGCAGTCGGCCGCTACCAGCACGACCTGGCCTTTCTGGTAGGCATCGGTGGCGGTCGCCCGAATGCACCCGTGGGTGTAGAGGCCCGCCAGCACGACGGAGTCGACACCGAGAGCTCGCAGCACGGCTTCAAGTCGGCCGTTTTCGAAGCCGCTGAAGTAGCACTTTTCAACCACCTCCTCACCATCGACGGCAACCAGCACCGGAGGCGGCATGGCGCCCGGCGTGCCGCGCACGCATTGACGTATGCCCGCCTGTTGCCAATGCGGCATGCTGTCGGCGCCATCTTCAGCGATCAATGTCCGCACATGGATCACCGGCAGTGAAGCAGCGCGGAAAGCCGCCAGCAGCGTCCCGATTTCAGCGACCAGGCGTCCGCGTTCGGGGTACAGACCGGGTCGATCCAGAAAGTCGTTCTGCACGTCGATCAGGATCAGGGCTCGTGTCACGGGTGTTCTCTCAGAGCAGTTCCGCGGCCGCGGCTGCGATGCGCTCGCCGAGTTCCCGGGTGCCGACGACGCGGGATGTCGCCGACGCGATGTCCGGAGTGCGCCATCCTTGTCCCAGCACCGTCGCAACCGCGGCCTCGATGGCCGCTGCCTCGCGCTGCCAGCCGAAACTTTCGCGCAGCATCATCGCCAGCGAAAAAATCTGCCCGACCGGGTTGGCGCAATCCCGCCCCGCCAGGTCGTAGGCGGCCCCATGGCCGGTCTGATAGACCGCGCGCCGTCCCGGGCCAAAGTTGCCGGAGAAGGACAAGCCGCGCGAACCGAGCAACAGGCTGGCGGCGTCGGAGAGCACATCGCCGAACATGTTCGGTGCGACCATCACGTCCAGTTCGCGTGGGTTGGCAATCAACTGATAGGCGGCGTTGTCGACTTCAAGCACCTGCCATGTCACGCCCGTCCCGGCGGCAAGCTGTTCCAGATTCTCCTGCCACAGCGTGCTGATGGCGGGGATGCCGTCGGGCTTCAGCGCCAACGCCAGCCGGCCGCGCCGCCTGCGGGCCAGATCAAGTGCCGGACGCAAAATCCGCTGCACCTCGCTGTCGGTGTAGGCGCAGTGCTGAATGGCGGTGCGGTCTTGGCCCGGCAGAATCTCCGATCGCCCGAAGTAAAGGCCCCCGGTGTTCTCGCGCACCACGATCAAATCAACACCGCTCAGCCTTTCCGGCCTCAGGATAGCGGCATCATCGACTGCGGCAAGATGGCGTACCGGGGTCAGCTTGCAATAGAGGGCGAAGCGCGCGCGCAGGTCGTAAACAAATCTGCCGCCGCCCGGTCCGCAGAGAATCGCGCCGCCTTTGGCGAAGATCGATTCGCAGAATTCGACAACATCGGGGGACAGTGAGGCGCCGCATTCCGCCAGCGCCGGCCGGCCTATCGCGCCGCCGAAACTGATGTCGGTCGGGCGTTGCGTCTTGGCGCAAACGCGGTCAAGCACGTCGCACGCGGCACCAACCACTTCGGCGCCGATGCCTTCGCCGGTCAATACACCCACTACCGGAGCCGCTGTTACGCAGTGCGGAGTCCATTCGGGAAGCGAGGCAGTGAGCAGAGGGGTTGCCGATAGGGTCATGCCCATATTCTATCCGGCAGCTTTGAATCGACGACAACGGCCGACAGGGCAAAGTCGGCGCTGGCGGTACGGCGACGAGTGCGCCTTGACGCCGGAAAGCGACCTACCAGGCCTCCATTATTTCGTCGAACGGAAAATTCACGCCGGCCTGACGCCACACGTCGCTCACCCGGCGTACCACGGGCTCGGCCTGCTTCATCCAGTCCGGATGCCGCGCACGCTGGTCGAACACCTTGAAGTCGTCGGGCTGTGCGGCACTGCCGAAGCGCTCGTGGAGACCTGCCGCAAGCTTTTCCAGCCGCTCCTTGCCGTAGGCCACCACGCGCCACTTCGGATTGAGGCGCAAGCCGGTCAGCAGCAGGTTGTAGTGGTAGTGCTCCCAGTAATTCAGGTAGGCGTCGAAGTAGCCGAGTTGCGCTGTCCTGTTTTCCGGCACGCCGGAATAGATGTTGTCGCGGCGCACCCAGGTCTCGATGTTGCCGCGCACCGCCAAACGACCGTCGGCCGGCAGGCCGCCGGATTTTTCGTAGGTCGAGATGCAGGCCGGCACCGGATGGCGCAGGGTGATGATGTATTCCGCATTCGGTCCCAGCACGCGATCAAAAAAACCACCCTGGTAGGCCGCCTTGGTGGCCTTCTTCGGCACCGGGATCATGCTCTCGAAAGCACGGCCATTGGCGAAGTAGATTTCGACCATGACCAGGTACTCGGCCATGTTGTGCATCATCCGCGTGTAGGCGCTGTAGCCCTGGTCGAAATCGAACGGTGTGGCGTCGGGAAAACCGTCGTGGGCGATCGCGTTGGGCACGCGTGCAGCGTCATAACCAAGTGCGGCGAACAACTGCTTGGTCAGGTAAGAGCCGCCATGGCGTGGCGCGCCCACGACGCAGATGAAGTTGTAGCGGTAGTGGAAGGGCTTCAGTTGCTCCGAATTGCCGGTGAGGAAGGCCGAGAGCAATTCGTAGCTGCGCAACACCGCCTTCTGCGCGCGCGGGTCGCGCATCATGTTTTCGGCCTGCTCGACGGCCGTGCGCTGGACGCTGTCGTCCTGGGTCAGGCCTTCGGTGAGTTGATCGTGCCAGCGCTGGTCGGCAAAACCGCCCTGAAAATGGCGGTAGAGAAAATCCATGAACAGCGGGGCAAGCGTGAACTGCTCGTCCGTGAAAGTAAGGGAAACGCCCATCGCTCGATCCTGTTGGCAGCGGTGTCCAAAGACTACCCGAAAAGAGCGCGATGCGACAGGAGGCCAGCTGATGCGGGCGTCCTGTCGAAAGTCTGCTCAGGTGCAGGTTGCCAGGCGCTTGGACGGCCGGTTGTCCTTTTCGTCCTTTTCGCCGAACTGCTCGTCCTCGCGCTTCTTCCTCTCTTCCTCCTCGTCCTTCTTGGCGCGTTCCTCGGGGGTGAGCTGCTCGGCAGGCACGGCATTCAGCACGGCGCGCAGAAGGTCGGTGGTGACGACACTGCTGTCCCCACCCTTGCTGACGCCATACCCCAGCTTCAGCCCGAACCCCTCGGTGGCCGGCGTCTGCAGGGGACCGGCGAAGAAGCCGGCGCCGCCGGTAACGGTCTTGATCGTTTCCTTGCCGTCGATGACCACGCCCCCGCTCGCAAGCAGCGGGAAGTCCAGGTAGATCGTGTGCGGCGAAAGCGCCCAGATGTAGGATGGCGCGGCCGTTACCGAATTCAGCGTCAGCACCGATGTCGGACCCTTGAGCACCAGTTCGGCGTCGATGCCGGCCTTGATGTAGGAGCCGTTCTCCAGTGTCAGGTTGCTGCCCACCTCGACGATGGCGTTGCCGCTCGTCGCGACCAGGCTGCTGGAGTCGGTGAGGGTAACGGAGGTGGTCGCCGTGACGAGCGCGTTGTTGGCCGCCAGGAGCTGGCTACCGCTGGCGAGCTCGATGGTCCCCGCGGTTACCACCAGGCCGGTGCCGGCCTCGATCACGGCCCCGTTACTCAGATTCAGCGATCCGGCCGAGACCAGTACGCTGTTCGCCGCGGCCGTCGCCGTCGCGTTGTCGAGGCTGACCTGGGATCCACCGAGCGTCAGACTGCCGCCGTAGACCGTGACAGAGGATCCGCTGGTCAGAGACAGCAGGTTGCCGGCACCGAGTGAAAGGGACTCGTTGCTCGAGATGATTCCCGGCACGATGAGGTCGTGGCTCGCACTTACGATCGAACTGCCACCGACGGCGGGATGGAGTCCGCTGGCGTCCACCAGTGTCAGATCGTGGAGCGCCGACACGAGGATGTCGGTGCCGGCGTTGTAGACATGGCTCGACGTCAGGGTGAAGTCGCCCGGCTGGATCACCGTGACCGACGACAAGGTCGAGGTCAGCGTCGCGCCACCATACGCCTGGTAGGTGCCCAGGATTGCGCCGGCCTGCGTGAAGGTGAAGCTTGCCGGCGTGGTGGCACTGATTGCAGCGATCTGGTTGCCCGCTTCCGTCAGGGTGATGCTGCCTGCTGTGGTTCCTACATCCAGACTGGCGGTCGTGATGGCACTGCCGCCATACTGCGTGACTGCGCCGCCGGCGTCGAGGGTCACATACTGCGAACCGGCCGCGATGTTGCCGAGCTTCAGCGCGCCTGTCGTTTTGAGGGTTACTTCGCCGCCGGCACCAGTGACGGTGACCCCGTTGGTGCCACCTGGAATGACATTGGTCGTGGCGTCGAGCGTGATGGCGCCGCCGGCCGAAAGCACCAGGTTTCCGGCGTAATCGAGCCCCGTCTTTTCGCCAAGCGTTGGCGTCACCGGGTTGTTCGCCGTCTGCGAAATTGTACCGGCAGGCGCCGCCAGTTCTAGCCGGGTAATGCTGCCCGGCACGGTAATGCCCGGCACGGTAATAACCGTGTCACCGTCAACAAACGTCAGGTTGCCGCCGCTCGCCCCGGCCGAGATCTTCACCGTGGGCGCGTTGAGCAGCGCCCACTCGTCTTGATGGACAATCAGCGCCGGCCGGGAGTTGTCAGAGTAGCCGTAGTCCGGATTAGCAAAGCCGTTCTGCGACGACAACAGCACATTCCGTGAGGCCGAACGCGGGGCCAGATCGATGAACCCGGTGGCCGTGATTGGCGCGGCGTCGACAACCAATGTTGCGAACAGATCGGTGCGCAAGCTGACATCGCCGCTCACGGAAAGTGACGATGCCGGAGCTCCCACCAGGTACAGCGCACCCGTAGAGAAGCTTGCGTTGCCGCTATCGACCACTACATTCTGCAGCGTCGCAGATCCATCCGCCGTTACCGACAGGTTTCCGCTCCACACACGAAGCTCATCTGTGAAATTGCCCAGGTAGGTGTAATAGCTCTTGAACGCCAAACCGTTCCCTACGTTACCCCAGAGATTCCAGATATTGTTGTTGCCGGTCAGGCTCGCATTTCCGGAAACCGCTAGCCGCAACTGATTGGTATTGACTGAACCCGAAGCCCCCTGCGTCAGGCTTCCGGCGGCAAAGAACATAGTGTCCTGATCACCGGGGAGTTGCCCATACCGATAGCGATACCAGTCGGTACTGACGCCGGAAGCAGTGATTGTGTAATTATGTACCGGTGCCGGCGGCGTGCCATAGCTGCCGTTATACACATTCCCGTTATAGGGCCACGGGGTTTCGCCGCGACCGCCGCCACCGTCCGAACCCCAGCCGGCGTTGATCTGCGCATCGCCGAGATCAATCGCTCCGAGCGCGGCCGCCAGATAGACCCCTTGAGTAACCCGCCCGCTTGGTTGCGCCGGCCCGCCATAACCGCCGAAGCCGCCGTAGCTCGCCGACCCGACCAAGTCTGGGCCGTTTACCGGAAGCCCGGTCGCGCCGCCGTCGGGGTCGACCACGGTATAGCTGACGTCGTTGAGTCCGTTGCCATTCCCGCCATTCCCGCCCCTTCCGCCTCTGACATTGATCTCCGTGCCGCCGGCCAGCGTCAGCGATGCCGCCTCGATCACGACCCGGCCGCCGTAAGCGCCGTTGCCGCCATCGCCGCCGCCCGAGTCGACACCGACAACATCGTTGCCGCCGTTGCCGCCGCTGCCGCCATGGGCAAGCAGATTCACGCCGGTGAGGCTCACGCCGCCAGACGCGTTGAGCCCGATCAAGCCACCTGCACCGCCGTCGCCGGCGCGGGTTGCCGCGAAACTGAAACTGGAACTGGCATCGGCACCATTGCCGCCGCGCCCGCCCTGTGTCCATATATCAACCGAACTGAGCGTGATGCCACCCGTCGTGGCTACGATGCTGACTTCGCCACCCGCACCGCCGGCACCGCCCTGATTGCCCACGCCGCCGCCGCCGCCGCCGCCCTTGGCCGAAATCTGCCCCGTGCCGAGGTTGACACTTCCGGCTGTCAGGTAGATGCCGCCGTTTGCGGCGCCGCCACTGCCCGCCGCGCCGCCTGCGGCCCCCGGACCGCCTTCGCCGCCGTCGGCGTTGAGATTGAAGTTGCTGCCAATGATCGAACCGGTGGCCGCCGACAAGACGATGCGGCCCTTCGAACTCAAACCACCGCCCGCACCGCCAGTCACGCTGGCGGCACCGGAACTGCCGGTGTTGCCGTAGTGAGAGCCCGAGCCGCCTGAGCCGCCCCAGCCGCCTTCACCGCCGTCGCCGCCAAGGCCGCCGTTGCCGCCACGCACCGAGATCGATCCACCGCTCAGGTTGATGGTGCCGGCTGCGGCCGTGGCCGTCAGCGTTATGGCACCGCCATAACCGCCGCCCCCACCGGCGTTGTAGCCGTCGCCGCCCCAGCCGCCGTCGCCACCGTCGCCCTGCGAACCGTAACCGCCAGAACCGCCCGAGCCGCCGTTGCCGCCTTCGCCGCCGCGGCCGCCTTGGCCGCCGCGGCCGCCGCTGCCACCGACACCGCCCTGAGCATACAGGGCACCGCCAAGCGAAATGCTTGGCGCCGTCAGCGTGATGCTTCCACCATTGCCGCCGGCCCCGCCAAGGCCGCCGCGCCCGCCCGAGCCGCCTTCGCCGCCCCTGCCGCCGCTGCCGCCGCTGCCGCCTTCACCGCCCGAGGCGCCGCTTCCGCCGCGCCCGCCGAGCCCGCCGAGCCCGCCGTCGCCGCCCCGGCCACCCGAGGCATATAGTGCACTGCCACTGCCGATGGTGATCTGGGTGCCGGCGTTAAGAATCACCTGACCACCCAAGCCCCCCGTACCGCCGAGCCCGCCGAGACCACCTTCGCCACCGCGACCGCCTTCGCCGCCGTCCGGTCCTGAAAAAGAACCATTGGAACCCAACTGACCCCAGCCTCCGCGACCACCCTGGCCGCCTGCTCCACCCTGCCCGCCATTGGCTGTCAGGGTGACACCGCTGTTGAGCGTGATCGAGGTCGCGGCCTGGATCGAAATGCTTCCGCCCTGGCCGCCGGCGCCGCCGGAACCGCCTTCGCCGCCCATTGCGCCCGACCCTCCATAATTCGCTGA
>JBIJDI010000100.1:0-8172 GCA_044344235.1 Sulfuritalea sp.
GGAATGTCCAGTTGGTCCGCGATCACGTCATAGGGACGTGACACGCGCGGCAGGCCGCCTTGCGTCGCAACGATCAGGCGCCGATCGGTGACGTCGAGTTCAGCTTCCCGGTTCGCCTCACGCACGTAGCTTCATCTCCACGAAGTATTCACGCTCTTTCGGGAAAGCGAACACCGGTAAACCTGTAGCCGCCTCGATTGCGGCAATGGCATCGGGGATGCCCTGCGGCGTCGCCGTGGCGAGCACAAACCACATGTTCAGCGCGTGTTCGCGGCGGTAGTTGTGCGCGACCTCGGGAAAGGCATTCACCTGCGCCGCAATCCGCTCGAATTCGGCCTCCGGCGCCCGCATCGCGGCGAGTACAAATGCGCCGCCTGCCCGTTCGATCTGGAACATGGGCCCGAAGCGTGTCAGCACGCGGCGCTCGAGCATGACATCAAGACGACGCAGCAGTTCCGTTTCACTCAAGCCGAGGGTTTCCGCAACCTGGCGATAGGGCTCGGGAACCAGCGGAAAGTCGCCTTGCAGGGCATTGATCAGTTTGCGATCGATGTCATCCGGCCCTGATATTTCTGCCAGGGCGTCACGCATTGACCAACCTGTTCGTTGTCGGCGAGGGAGTCTCGGCAAAGTAGCGCGCGCCGCACTGCTTGAAGCGGCGCGTCGAGAACAGCGCCTGCGCGGGCAGGCCAGCCAGCCGACCCAGGTGTTCAATCACCGGCTGTACCTCCTCGCGCGAGCGGCCATGCACCATGCAATACAGGTTATACGGCCAGTGCGGCAGACTGCGGCTACGCCGATAACACAGGGTGACACCGATCTCGGCGGCGAGTTGCCGGCCGAGTCGATCGACGTCGCCATCAGGCACATCGAACACCACCATGGCATTGGCGCGATAACCCAGTTCATAGTGACGCACCACCACGCCGAAACGCTTGATGATGCCTTCCTCAAGCCAGCCACCTATCCGTGCGAGCACTTCGCTCTCGCTCATGCCGACGCGTTCGCCAAGGCGCGCAAAAGGTCGTGCCACCAGGTCAAGGCCCGGCTGCAGCGCCGCAATCAGTTGTTTCTCGATGGCATCAGGCTCGCGCACCGGTGAACCGGGAATCTCTGCACGATGCTTGTGCGCCGACTTCAGATCGAAGCCAAGGTCAATGTGGTATTCCTGCTCCAGCGGGAACGAGAGCACGGTACAGCGTGTCTCCCGCTCGATGGCGTCGAGGACATTCGTCAGATCGGTCTGACCGGCGGCAGTGGCAACGAACCAGAGGTTGTAGTGATGCTCGCGCTGGTAGTTGTGGTTCACTTCCGCCCGTGCGCTGACCTGTGCTGCAATCTCTTCGAAATGCTCGGCGGGGGCGGCGAGCGCGGCGAGCGTCGAGGCGCCCACCCGCCGTGGCGCAAACACCGCACCGACGCGACTGATGACGCCCTGCGCCTGCAGCCGCTCGAGTGTCGCCAGAGTCGCCGTCTCGCCAGCGCCGACTATTCCGCCAAGCTGCTCGAATGGCTGGGCAGTAATGGGAAAGTCGCGCTGCCAGCCGTTGAGCAGGGCAAATTCAAGCGGGGTGTAGGACGAGTGCACGGTCAAAACCCGATGCGTGCCGCACGATTGGTGAAAAAGATGCCGGACGGCGCGTCGGCGGGAAGGCTGCCCAGATTCCGGAAAGACTTCGTGTCATAGATGACGACACGATTGTCGTCGCGCGCCGACAACCAGACCGCCTCGCCGCGCGGCGTGAACTCCATGTGCAACACCGCCTTGCCCGGCTGCAGGGTCTGTATCACCTTGCCCGACAGCGTATCTATCACCTGCACCCAGCCATTGTCGGGGAAGGCGAAGTTAACCCAAACCTGGCGCCCGTCCGGGCTGGCGATGACGAATACCGGCTGACCCTTGACCGCCACCCGTCCGGTTTCCTGCCAGGTGGTCGCATCGGCTACCAGCACCTCGTGGCGACCAATCGCCGGCAGCCAGGCGCGGCCCGCCGCCACTGACCATCCACGCAAGTGCGGCATTTTGAATACCGGCAGCTTCTCTTCGCCACGGCCGTATTTTTCCAGGATCTTGCGCGAGCCCTTTTCCGGCTGCCAGAGATCGAGCAAGGCAACACCGTCCTCGCCGAACAGGCCGGCCAGATAGTGGCGACCATTGGGCGTCACGAGGCCGTCATAGGGCTGCTGGCCGGCCGGGAAGCGCTGCGTGACGGGCTTCTTCGGATCGGAGAAATCGCTGACCCAGATTTCGCCGCCATCGAACAGCGCGTAGGCGAACTTGTTGCCCGGCACGTCGGCGAGGCCGACCACCTTGGAGAACTGGCCCGGCGCGTATTCGGCCGGGACTTCGGACAGGAGTTCCAGCGTTTCCGAATCGAAGGCCTTGATGCCGCCCGGCGTGTAGTTTTGCGCCACCACAATGCGGCCATCCTGCGAGATCGAGCCGCCGATCGCATTCCCGGACTGCATGATGCGCTTGACGATGCGCGCTTCGAGCAGATCAAGCTTGGTCAAGCCGCCGTCGCGGCCGAAGACGAATGCGTAGCGGGCGTCGCGTGAATAGACCACCGAAGCGTGCGAGAGGTCGCCGAGACCGCCGATGCGGGCATAGGGCTGACGACTGCTGGTATTCACCAACGTCACATGGCCGCTGGCACGCTCGATGACGAGACCAAGGTCGCCGGTGCCGCGCAAGGGCATGCCGCCGCAGGCGCCCAGCAGAACGGCGAGAAGTCCAAGCAGAACCCGTCGCATAGTTTGTTTCATTCAGGAAACCCGGCCATCAGTTTCGCCACAATCCATTTTGCTTCATCCTCGGTCAAGAAACGGTGCCACGGCGGCATTGGCGTACCCAGACGTCCGCCGATGATGGTCGCCACCAAGCCTTCAGCCGGCTTGTCAGCGAGCGTCGCCGGCAGCAACGGCGGCCCCAGCCCGCCCTGCAGGGTCATGCCGTGACAGGAACCGCAATCCTGCCGCACGAGGTGCACCAACTCCCGCTGTCGGGCCGCCGAGGGCTCCGCCGCTGCCCCTGTCGCAACACAGGAGGCGAAGATTACCAGCAGCGCCATGAGATGGGTGCGCCCCGGCCTACTCGACAACGACACTGCCCTTCATTTCTTCATGCGGACCACAGCGATAGGCGAAAGTCCCCGGCTCCGCGAAAATCCGCTGCCAACTCTCGCCCGGAAACACCCGATCCGACTCGCGCCCACCCTCCGCGGGGAACAGTACCGAGTGGCTGGTGCGCTTCTCGCGATTGATCCACTTCACCGTATCACCGACTTTGATGCGAACGTCCGGCGGTGAAAAGCGATAGTCCTGAATGCTCACCTCGACCGTATTCTGAGCGAAGGCACAAACGGAAACGAGCGCCAGCAATGCCGGCACTCGTTTCAGAATATGACCGCCGGGGAACATCTCCGGACCAACGCCAAAATTTACTGCTTGGTGGCCTTTATGTCGCCATCGGCGCCAATACCCAGCGTGTAGCCCATCGAAACATGATGGAAGCGGCCATGGGAATGGTCGGCGTGAATCGCGACGCCAAAGGGCACTGCCTTGCCTTCGCCCGGATTCTTGCGGGTGAAGGTGATGGTGTAGGCATCGCCGCTCTTGCCGCCTTCGGCCTTGGCGCCCGCCGTGCCGCCGCTCATCTTGCGCTCGGTAGTGACGCTGCCATCGGAGACCTTGTTGCCCTTGCTGGCCCACTGGACCAGCTCATAAGCGCCTTCCTTGGTGTACTTGGTCTTCTTGTCATCCGCGCCGGGCATGGTCTTGGCATCGGAGTGACATGACTGCCAGCAACCGAACTGTGAAGCCTGAGGCACCTTGGCATCGGCGAACAGCAGGGTCGCCTTGACTTCGTTGTCCTTGTCGCCCTTGTCGGCACCACCTGATGGCGCCTTGAAGGTCAAGCGGATGTAGAGGTTGGCCGCGTCATAGGCCACCTGCGTGCTGACCGGGAACATCATGGTCTTGGGCGCGCCCTTTGGCTCCAGTTCCTTGTCCGCCAGGCGTTTGAAGTTGAAGTTCAGCGTGCCCTTTTCCTCGTGGCAACCCGCACAGCTTTCGCCCTTCTTCATGCCTGCGGTGCCGCTGTGATCGGATTTCTTGTTAACCCATTCCATCGGCGTGACGCCGGCATGGAACACGTGGACGTCGCGCTTGGGCACCTTGCTCCAGTCGGGTGCGGCCGCGGCGGCCTGCGAACCGATCGCGAGCAGAACGCCGACGACGGCGGTGGAAACGATGGACTTGCTCATTTGATGCTCCTCTCGAACAGTGCGAATCGAAATTGAATACGGGCTTAGTTTAAACGATGACTCACTCGTCCTCGTCTTCCTTCATGCCCTTGGGCTTCTTGTGGGCGATACCCTTGTGGCAGTCGATACAGGTCTTCTTCTCGGCGACGCCGATCTTGTGCATTTTAGCCCCGCGCAGCTTTTGCTTCTCGACATCCATGGCATCGAAGGTGTGGCAATTGCGGCATTCGCGCGAATCGTTGGCTTTCATCCGCGCCCATTCGTTCTCGGCCAATTGCAGCCTGTGCGCCTCGAACTTCTCCGGCGTGTCGATGACGCCGGTGAGCTTGCCCCAGATTTCCTTGCTCGCCTGAATCTTGCGAATCATCTTGTGCGTCCAGTCCTTGGGCACATGACAATCGGAACAGATGGCGCGCACACCCGTGCGGTTGGTGTAGTGGATGGTCTTCTTGTATTCCAGATAGACGTTGTCGTGCATCTCATGGCAGGAGATGCAGAACTCCAGAGTATTGGTGGCTTCCATGGTGGTATTGAAACCACCCCAGAAAAAGATTCCGGAGAAGAAACCGACCATCATCAGGCTCAGCAGCGAGTACTTTGCGCTCGGGCGCCGGATCATCGCGAGGAAGCCGGAAATTTTGTTGTCTGCCATGAAACTATCCCCTATGCCATCAGTGGTTTCTAAAGGCCCATAGGATAAAGGGGCTTGCGCCCCTTTATCCTTGCTACTGATCAAGTTCCTGATTAATAAATGTCGTGCTGCGTGTTGTAGACGTTGAACTTGCCGGTCGGGGTGATCATCTTCGGATCGGTAATCACCTTCTTCACGGCCAGTGTCTTGTCGTCATACACCACGATCGCCGACTGGTCGGTCTTGCCGCCCCACAGGGAGATCCACACTTCGCCACCATCCGCGCTGTATTCCGGATGCACCGCGCGACGGGTTGCCTTGGTCACCGGCAAGCCGGAATCCTTGGCGACGTTGATGATCTTCTTCGGCTTCGACAGGTCAGCCATGTCCCACACCGCCACGGATTCGGCAAGATCCTTGTCCGGATTCTGCGGCGCATCGGCCCAGAAGTGCTTGGACTTCGGATGGGTCTTGACGAACAGGTTGCCAGGAACGTGCTTCATTTCCTGCACGACTTTCCAGTTGAACTGCTTGAACTTGGCATTCTTCTTGTCGTCCGACGGCGTGCTGATCAGCGTCACCACATCGGCGCCGAGGTGACCCGTGGCCCAGACCGGACCGAACTTCGGATGGACGAAGTTGGCGCCGCGACCCGGGTGCGGAATCTTCGCCGTGTCGACCAAAGCGGCCAGCGTACCGGTCTTCAGGTCCACCGCGGCGATCTTGTTCGAGGCGTTCGCCGCGACCAGGAAGTAACGCTTGGACGCATCAAACCCGCCGTCATGGAGGAACTTGGCGGAGGCGATCGTGGTCGTCTTCAGGTTCTTGATGTCGGAGTAATCCACCAGCAGAATCTGTCCGGTTTCCTTGATGTTCACGACCCATTCCGGCTTGATCTCGGACGCAACAATCGAGGCCACGCGCGGCTCGGGGTGATACTCGCCATCCACCGTCATGCCGCGGGTCGACACCACCTTGAGCGGCTTCAGCGTGTCGCCGTCCATGATCACGTACTGGGGCGGCCAGTAGGAACCGGCGATGGCGTACTTGTCTTCAAAGCCCTTGAACTTGGAGGTATCCACCGAGCGAGCGTCGAAACCGATTTTCAGTTCTGCCACAACCGCAGGCTTTTCCATCCAGAGGTCGATCAGCGACAGGCGGCCATCGCGGCCGATCACGTACACATAGCGGCCGGACTTCGATAGACGCGAAATGTGTACCGCGTAGCCGGTCTTGACGATGCTGCGGATTTCCTTGGTATCGCCGTCGATCAGCGCCACTTCGCCGGTATCGCGCAGGGTGACGGAGAAGAAGTTCTTCAGGTTGTACTTGTTCATCTGCTTGGTCGGACGATCCTTGACCGGCACGATGACCTTCCATGAATCCATGGTGTCCTTGAAGCTGTACTCGGGCGGTACATCCGGCGTCATCTGGACGTACTTCGAGATCAAGGTGATTTCATCCTTGGTCAGGATGTCGTCGAAGTTGACCATGCCGCCGTCGGTACCGTAGCCGATGATCTTTTCCAGACGCGACTGACCGAGCTTCAGCGTGCCGCCTTCGGTCTTGGCGCCGTCCTTGGCGGTTCGGGTCCAGTGCGGCTCGAGATTCTTGCCGGTGGCGCCCTTGCGCAACACGCCGTGGCAGCCCGCGCAACGCTCAAAATAAATCTTCTTGGCCGCATCTTTTTCCGCAGCTGTAAGCGTAGGCGCTGCTTCTTGCGCAAACACGCCACCCATGGCACCAGCCATGACAGAAACAGCAAACATCCCGAGTAACTTACGTTTCATCTACCTCTCCTTTATTGATTAATGCGTCCCTGAGTCAGAACAGTGGAAATCTTACAGCAGAACAGGCGCTAGCCTGCGCGCGCGCCGTCCGGCTGTCCTTGACTAATATCAACTCCCATATCGTTTTAGGCAACTTTATTTCAAATATCAACATTAGGCCAGCGCTGGCGACGAATAGCGAAAACTGCCGCCGTCTGTGCGTGATCAGGTTTGCTATACTCCGCCCGGTTCGTGGTGCCCGTGCATGGTTTTCCGTGCCGGGTGAAACGGGAAGCCGGTGAGACCTAGACAGTCGATTCCGGCGCTGCCCCCGCAACGGTAAGGAAGTGCGGGTTCATCAAGAAGCCACTGGGTAATACCTGGGAAGGCGATGAACCAAGACTTCCAAGCCCGGAGACCGGCCAAGGACAAACCAGCGAATGCGTTGCGGGGTTGCGACGTGCCGGGGGTTTGTGCCGACCCCGACCAGCACCCTCACCTCCCAGGCATTCTTTCGCCACATACCGGCTGCGGGGACGCTCGCCGGCTTTGGGAGTTTTTCCATGTACAAACGTTTCATCGCCGCCGCCTGCGCGGCCAGCCTTCTTTTCCCCTGTATTTCTTTCGCCGCCGACCAACTTGCGGCCGTCGTCGTCACCGCGACCCGCCAGGCCACGCGCGCCAACGACGGGATTGCAGATGTCACCGTGATCGACCGCGAAACGATCGAGCAGGCTGGCCCCGCCACCCTGCCGGAACTTCTGTCGCGTCAACCCGGGCTTTATGTCGTCGACAACGGAGGCCCGGGCAAGGTCGCCAGCGTCTTCATGCGCGGGACCAATTCCGGCCATACGTTGCTGCTGGTCGACGGCATGCCCCTCGGCTCCGCCACGACGGGCGGCGCCTCGCTGCACAACTTGCCGCTATCGCAGATCGAGCGCATCGAAATCCTGCGCGGCCCGGCCTCCAGCCTCTATGGTTCCGACGCGATCGGCGGCGTGATCCAGGTCTTCACCCGTCGTGGCGAAGGTCCGGCGCAGGTGCAGGCCTACGCCGGCATCGGCACCTACAACACCCGTGAGGCGCAAGCCGGGGTATCAGGTGGCGATGGGCCCTGGTCGTACAGCTTCGCTGCGTCGCGCTTCGCGACCGATGGCTTCAACGTCGCCGCCGATCCGGTGCGCTACGCATCCGCGCAGTTTTCGGTACCCAACAGCGACCGCGACGGCTATCGCAACACCTCCTATGCGGCGCGGGTTGCGCACAAGTTGGCCGAGGGCCACGAAGTCGGGATCAGCCTGCTGGAAGCGACCAGCCGCAGTTCATACGACAGCGGCGGAGCCACAGTCGACGCCTACAACAATGACAAAACCCGCGTCTACGGCATGTATTTGCGCAACCGTATCTCCGAGCTATGGACGTCGACGCTGCGCTGGGGCCTAAGCGAAGACCGATCAGAAAACTACGATCCCGCACGAACCCAGTTCGCCACCACGCAAACCCAATG
>JBIJDI010000099.1:0-8172 GCA_044344235.1 Sulfuritalea sp.
CCTACTACTACGACGCCAACTAAGCGCCCGGCGCTGCCTGCCGGAGCTTATTCCTTTGGCATCAGATGGATGCGCTCGGCCAGCAGCGTGACGCTGGCCGCCTGACCGGGCGCCAGCGCATTGCGCAGGATGGTGTGGCTCGAGGCCTGAAACACCAGCGGTTGCGCCTCACCGGGAATGCTCAGGGTCAACTGCGTGAAGCTGCCCATGCGCAGCGCTTCGGTGATGGTTCCCGTCACCGGATTCTCCGCTTCGCCGCGGCTCGGGTGATCCGGGCGATGCAGCAGCACGCCTTCCGGCGGAATCACCCAATCGACTTCGCTGCCGGGCGCGCAGCCGCAAAACTCGGCGATGGCGAGACGGCGCCCGGCCCAGTCGAGATACGGATTGCCGCCATCGATGCCCACCGTGCCGGCAAACAGGTTGGTCAACCCGACCAGCCGCGCAACGGCCGGTGAGCAAGGCCGCAACAGGACATCTTCCGGCGTGCCGGACTGCAAGGCCTTGCCGCGATGCAGAACCACCAGCCGATCGGCGAGTTGTCGTGCCTCGTCGAGATCATGCGTCACCAGCACGATGGGGATGGCCAGTTCCTGGCGCAGCCGCGCCAGTTCCTCGCGCAGCTTGCGCCGCGTTACCTGATCGACCGCGGAAAACGGCTCGTCCATCAGCAACACGCCACCTCCGGCGGCACGCGCCAGCGCACGCGCCAGCGCCACCCGTTGCTGCTGGCCACCGGACAACTGCGCCGGACGGCGATCGTCCAGTCCCTGCAGATGCACGCGCGCCAGCCAGTCGCGGGCCGTCGCAGCGCGCTCTGCAAGCGGCACATCGCCGAGCGCCAGCATGACGTTGTCCAACGCGGAAAGATGCGGCAACAAAGAGTAATTCTGGAACACGAAACCGACGCGCCGCTGCTGCGGCGGCAAACTCAACTGGCCGTCGAACCACGTCGCGCCGTTGCAGCGGATCGCGCCCTGCTGCGCACGATGCAGGCCGGCGATGCAGCGCAACACGGTGGTCTTGCCGCTGCCCGAAGGACCGACCAGGGCAAGCAGTTCGCCCGGCGCGCAGTCGAAGCCGCAGTCGAGCGGGATGGGCAGCTGCTGCTGCAACCGAACCTCAAGACTGCCCCCGGTAGTGGTGCTAATTGCCACGGCGGCCCACCTTGCGCGTGAGGAAATGCAGGCTTCCCACCGCAACGAACGCGATCACCACCAGCAGCAGCGACATGCGCGCCGCACCGCTGTCATCGAAAGCCTGCACGCGGTCATAGATGGCGATCGACAAGGTGCGTGTGGCGCCATCGAGATTGCCGCCGACCATCAGCACCACGCCGAACTCGCCCAGCGTATGAACGAAAGTCAGCACCATGGCCGAGGCCAGCCCAGGCCATGCCAACGGCAATTCGACGCGCCACAATGTCTGCCAGCTCGACAGCCCGCAGCACCATGCTGCCTCTCGTGCTTCGCGCGGGATCGCTTCAAACGCGCGCTGCACCGGCTGCACCGCGAAGGGAATGTTGACCAGCAAGGACGCCAGCAACAGGCCGTCGAATGA
Source organism: Sulfuritalea sp. (assembly GCA_044344235.1). Classification (GTDB taxonomy): domain Bacteria; phylum Pseudomonadota; class Gammaproteobacteria; order Burkholderiales; family Rhodocyclaceae; genus Sulfuritalea. The sequence goes on from JBIJDI010000099.1 coordinate 1,561, forward strand.
AAACACCAGGCTGCGCCCGGTCAACGCAAGCCACGTTTGTCCCAGTGCACCCTGCGGCGCAAACACGCCAAGCAGGTAGAAGCCCAGCACCGTGGGCGGCAGCAACAGCGGCAGGGTCACCAGTGCGTCGATCAGGCCCTTGCCGGGGAAGCTCACCCAGGCCAGCGGCCGCGCCAGCATCACGGCCAGCGGCAGTAACAGCAGCGTGGTCATCACCGCAAGCTGCAAGGAAAGAGTGAGCGCTGTCCAATCCATCACGGTGCCGGCAATCCAAAACCGTTGCGAGCGAGAATCTCCCGCGCCTGCGGCCCGCGCAGAAACTCGGCGAAGGCCCGCGCCGTGGGCCCAGCGCCTTTGACCAGCACCAGCGTCTGGCGCAGCGGCGTATGCCAGTTCTCGGGCAGGGTTACGTAGGCGCCGCGTGCCGCGAGTTCGGGCGCGCGCGCCAGCGAAAGTGGAATCAACCCGGCCTGCGCTGCACCGCTGGCGGCGAACTGCGCGGCCTGCGCCGCGTTGTCGCCCAGCGCCAGTTTGTCCTGCACCGCCGGCCACAGCCCGCGCTGTTCCAGCACCTCGCGCGCGGCGCGGCCGTAGGGCGCGTGCTCCGGATTGGCAATCGCAAGACGCTTCAGGCGACCGTCACGAGCGGCTGCAGCGAGGTCTGCCAAATCGCGATCGGCCCGGATCGGCGAAGCCTGCGGCAGGAACAAAGCGAGGCGGCCGGTGGCGTAATGCGTGCCTGGCCCATCGGCGCGCTGCGCGGCAATGACCTGTGCGACATAACGATCATCGGCGGCAAGGAGCAGTTCGAAAGGCGCGCCCTGCACAATCTGGCGCGCGAAATTGCCCGAAGACCCGAAGGAGAGTTTCAGCGGCGCACCGCCGCCGCGAACGAAGGCGGTCACGATTTCAGGCAGGGCGAATTGCAGGTCGGCGGCGGCGGCAATATGCGGTGCGACATCCTGCGCAGCGCTCTGAGCAAGAGTCGGCGCTGGCGATACGGCGGCGAGAAGCGAGATGACAACGGAAAACGCTCGCAGCAAGCGGGGAATCCGGAAAGGCGGCTGGTCCATGGGCAGGAGTCTAGCGAATACCGCACGCCGCTGGACGGCATGGCTGTACCCCGCGCCGCATCTACGCGGCCGCCAAGAGGCTTTCGTATGGGATGTGCAATCCGTCATGCAACCGCTTCACCATCTGCAAACTTAGCCGGCGCTTGCGATTCAACACTTCGGAGACCCGGCCACTCGAGCCAATATAGAGTTCAAGGTCTTTTGGGGTGAGTCCTTGTTGTTCCATCCTGAACTTAATGGCCTCGACCGGATCTGCAGGGCCTGTGGGGAAATGCTTTTGCTCATAGGCCTCAATGAGCGTCACAAGAATCTCCATCTCGTCGGCCTCTCTCGTGCCCTCCTGTGCCTGGAACACCCGTTCCAGGCGTTTGAATGCCGTGCGCAAGTCGTCGTCGCAACGGATAGGCTTAATATTCATTGATACTCTCCACATTGATTTGGTCATACCGCGAATGGGTTCCAACAAACTTTACCCAAGCGATCCCTGCGCGATATTGCATCTCCACGACCAAGCGGTACTTGTTCCCGGCAATATTGAACACCACCCGGTTACTGCCACATATACTTGCGCTGCTGTATTGATCCTTTATGTTTTGAGGGGTCTTCCAGTTTGCCTTGATCGCTTCGTCGTACCAGCTTTGCAGAGCACCTTTCGAATCAGCACACCCCGGCTGACTCCAAAACTTCACCAAGGTACTCTTAGCCACCACCCGCATCACCGATTCTCCCGTTTTGGGAGAATTATATGGCTATTTAGCCAAACATCAATCATAAAATCTCCGATCCCACAAAAACAAACGGCCACCCGAAGGCGGCCGTTTGAGATGCGGGGGAACCGTGGTCTGTCCCCTATTACTACAATTATCCGATCGATGAAACCAGAAGACGGATAACTCAACGTGCCGCAAGGCGCGGTCATATCCCCTGGGCCGGCGCTGATGGCACGGCGGGTATCAAAGCGCTTCAGTGCAGAACGCGGCCGGCGTGACGATTCGTGCGCGGCCGATGTGCCCACGTTGCAGCAGCCCGGCACGATGGTCTCCGGTCACCAGGTACTCGGCCTCACCGGCGACGGCCATCGCCAGCAGAAACGCGTCGAAGGGATCGTCGGCTTCAATGTCCGAAGGCAGGTATTCCAGCACCACGGCGCGTTGCAAATTGTGCACCATGGCGCCAACGCGATGCGGCTGGAGAACTGTCTTGAACTTGGGGTAGCGACTGGCCCGCCGCAACTCATCAAGCTGCATCACCGACGTCACGATTTCGAAGCGTGCTGCGCGCCACGCTCGATAAATGACGTCGGGCGGACCATGGGGCGAGATAAGTGCGCTGAGCAGGACATTGGTGTCCAGAACAACGCGCATCAGTGCTCACGTGCCCACTGTACCGACTCAGCCACGATTGCCGTGAGGTCTATCTCGCTCACGTTGATGTTGGCAGCCTTCGCTTGCCCGGCCGATAACTCGAGAATGTGCGAACGCACGGCTTCCTCGATGAAACGAGACAGATCGCCTTTGCGGCCACCGCCTTGGCCCGCAAGATACATGCGAACCGATTGATCGGTGTCCGGCGACACAACGATGTTCCAACGGACTGAACTCATGATTAGCATCTGTGTTTGTGTGTATGAGTGTTTATACGCATTTTAAGAACCAAGTGCAAGAGTCCGAAAAGCACTGGCCTCCAGTTCCCCTGCGAAGCAAACGGCCACCCGAAGGTGGCCGTGTGAGACGCTGCGAAAACCGTGTCCCCCGCTCTAAAAACGAAACATTTGTGTTGTTTTTATCTATACAAACACAACATAAGTGTTTACTATTCTTGCATGAACTCGAAACAGATGAAGAAGTGGCTGGAACAGCAAGGTGCGACGTTCGCACCGGGCAAAGGCTCGCATCTGAATGTGTTCTTGAACGGCAAGAAATCGGTGTTGCCCATGCACGGCACGACCGAACTCGGCAAAGGGCTGGAAGCCGCGATCAAACGCCAGCTTGGCTTGAAGTAAGGAGGCACCATGTTCAATTACCCCGTAATCCTGACGCCCGACGATAACGGCACCGTACTGGTGACCTTCCCCGATGTACCCGAGGCGATCACCTTCGGCGCGGACGTCGACGAGGCGCTGTTACAGGCAGTGGATGCACTGGAATCAGCGCTGGCGTTCTACGTTGGCGAGCGCAAGCCGTTGCCCGCCTCGTCCAAACCCAAGCGTGGCCAGCCGACCGTGCGCCCGTCTGCTCTCGAATGCGCCAAGCTGGGCGTCTATCAGGCAATGACCGAGCAGGGCATCAAGAAGGCCGAACTGGCCCGTCGGCTGGGCTGGCACGTGCCGCAGGTCGATCGGCTGTTCGATCTCAAGCATGCGTCGCGCTTCGATCAGATCGAGGCGGCCGCGCGGGCGCTGGGTCGTCATATCGAGGTGAGGGTGGCGTAGTTAATCAATGCCTCGGGGCATCCGGGATCATGGGGCTGCGGCTTTCCCCCGACGAACCAAAAAGTCGGCGCTGACGGCACGGCGGTTAATGCAGCGGGATCTTGATCCGACCCACTTTTTCCCTTGGCGTACCACGAAGCAAACGGCCACCCGAAGGTGGCCGTTTGAGATGCGGGGAAACCGTGGTCTATCCCCCTATTCTGTATGAGTTGCTCCCTATCTTTATCTGCTGTCACGCCGCCAGCTTCAGTGCCTTGATCTTCGGCCTTGCCACCTGCGACGCCTGCCACAGATCGAAAGCTGCCTGCATGCTCAGCCATGATTCCGGCTCGGTCTTCAACCACGCCGCCAGACGCAGCGCCATATCCGCAGTAATCGCCGCCCTGCCATTAATGATGCTGGAAACGTGCTTGCGACTGCACCCCAGCGCCAGCGCCGCCGCCGTAACGGTAACGCCTGCCGGTTCCAGCCAAAGCCCTTGCAATACTTCGCCCGGATGAGGCGGATTGTGCATTCTGCCCATACAACCTCCTAGTGGTAGTCCTCGTAATTGACAACTTCCGCGTCGCCATCCACAAACCGAAACGTCACCCGCCAATTTGCCTGCACGGTGACAGCCCAAAGCCCTTTCCTGTCGCCTTTCAACTGATGCAAGTTCAAACCCGGTGCACTCAGGCCCTCAACCACTGTTACCGAATCAAGCAAGCCCAGAATCAACCGCAAACGTTTGATGTGTATCGCCTGAATACCTTTGGCGCTTCCCTTGCGGTAGAACACCTCCAAGTCCTTGTGCGCGAATGAACGGATCATGACAAACTGTAACTTCAATGGTTACACTATGCAAGCGACGGGGATGCCAAGCTGCGAAAGTCGGCGCTGGCGAGACGGTGGTAGAGGCGGCGGGGCCTTGATCCGATCCACTTTTCCCCTTGGCGTAACGCGAAACAAAAGGCCACCCGAAGGTGGCCATTTGAGATCTAGCTGCAGGTGGCACCGCTATTACCCGGGCGGCTGACTTAATTCGAGCCTGGCCCCTTTAATTGAAGGAAAGCCGCAGCGGCGCACCGCCGCTACGGGTGAAGGCAGCGACGATTTCAGGCAGGGCAAACTGCAGATCGGCGGCGGCAGCGATATGCGGCGCACCGGGCTGCAGTAGCTGGGCAAGAGTCGGCGCTGGCGACACGGCGACATAGATCAGCAAGGAAGCAAAAAGTGTTCGCCACATGCGAACTGTCGTGAGATTGAGCCGATCCATGGTCGCAGTCTAGCGAATGTCGACGCACGCAGGAGAGTGGAGACCAGGAAGAGCCGCCAAACGCCGAACGCGAGTTGATTCGATGCTCGGGTTAGATGAACGGCCTTTTAATACCCCATGATATTAAACACTATGGGGTATGAGTTTGTGTTGTGCTACATTCATACCCTATAAGTTTACATATTATGGGGTATGCCGTGGCAAAACCACTCTACCGGGAGCATGAACTCGCTTTCCGCACCCAATACGCGGAGCTGAAAGAGCGCACCCTGGGAGCGGGAGAATTGCTACCCGGCACACCAGGTTCCCTCGCCCTGCGCGCGGGAAGCGGTCGGGCCTACTGGTACCGGGTCTTCTACACCCTTCCCCGCAAGGTTCGGGAAGAACTGGTCTGCAAGGAAGGCAACGAGAAAGCCCTGAATGCCATGCGCGAACGCATGGCATTTGCCGGGTGGGCCGCAGCCCAGGTGACCGCGCTGCGCAAGTTGGAGTTTCAGGTAGCCGACAAAGCGACCGCCCGCGTGCTGGTGGAACTTCACAACCGGCAAGCTTTCGAGGCGGGTCTGGTTGTTGTCGGTACCTTGGCGTATATGGCATGGCTCAATGAACTCGGGGCCATCGCCGTCACTGCAAGGACGTTGGACATTGACCTCGCGCGCCGGCAAAGGCTGAAGCTGGCCGCACCACTGCCATTTCTGAACACCATGAAAGACACCGGCCTGCCCTTTGTGGCCGTGCCGGGTCTGCCTTCAACTGCACCGTCGACCTCCATCAAACTACAGGGCGTCGAAGGGCTGCGCGTCGATGTGCTGGCGCCAGGCAAGGTCTTGGGCTCTGCCATTGAAGTACCGGAACTCGAGTGGGTGGCGCAGGCCATCCCCTACTATGACTACCTGCTGGCCGATGCGGAACGCGGCGCGATTCTGGCGGGGGGGCACTGCATCCCTGTGCGCCTGCCGCAAGCGGCACGCTTCGTCTGGCACAAGCTCTACGCCAGCACGCAGCGCCAAGGCTCTCCAGAAAAAGCCGCGAAGGACCAGCAGCAGGCTCTGGTGCTGGGGGCTGCGCTCGCGGAGAACGACAGCGACGAACTCAAAAATGCCTTTGAGGCGGCCCCGAAACCGATGCTAGTCCATATTAAGCCGCTGCTGGACCAGCTAGCCGGCAAGGCGGAGGCTCATCCGGCACTGGTGGATATGCTGCACCAATGTCTGGGTGGCTAAAACCGGGGTCTGCCCCTCTTATTCATCGCGCAGTATGCTCAAAATATCTTGGCGCTCGCCGAGCAATCGCATGAAGTCGAGATAGCCATCCCGCTCGAAGTAAAACCACACAAGGGGAAAGCCGGTCAATCGCCAACTGCGCAGGCCGTCAATTTCAACCAGTTCGCCGACGCGGGGTGATCCGATGCCTGATTGTTGTTGCAGAGTGGCCAAGGCCTCCTGGTGCGCCATCGCCAATTTCCTGGCAACCGCCTCGCCGGCGGCTTTTCGGTAATACCTGACTTCAGCTTGGAGATCCATCCGCGCTTGCGGGCGCAAGACGGCTGGTTTCAATCGATTTCGCCGCTGGCAATGGCCATGAGATTCTGCTGGTCGGCGTTGGTCCAAGGAGTTCCAGGCCCCGATAGCAGGCCTTCCTCAATGAGATTTCGGAGACGTTTTTTCGCTTCTTCCTCCTGGTCCTTTCGGATCAGCTCTCGAATGTACTCACTGGTGTTGCCGTAATTGCCAGTCGCTACACGCGCATCAATGTACGTTCGCAGCGTTTCGGGCAGAGCAAAGCTCAAGGTGTTTCGGCTCATAGTGAAAAATACTAGCGCGATTGACAATAGTTGTCAAAACCTTTTACTA
>JBIJDI010000102.1:0-8106 GCA_044344235.1 Sulfuritalea sp.
CGCTGGTGGGGCGCCAGCATTTCCTCGGCGGCATCGCCGGCATCAACAAGGCAGGCGGCGGCGAGTTCAGCGAGAACGATCTGCAGCTGCTTGAATTGTTCGCCGGCCAGGCGGCGATTGCCATCGAGAACGCGATGGCGATGGAGAAAGTCGAGCACGCCAAGCGCGAGGCGGAAGAAGCGCAGGGCGAGTTGAAACGTGTGAACAAGCGGCTCTCGGCGGTCAATCAGGAGCTGGAATACCTGTCCCTGTACGACAATCTGACCGGATTGCCCAACCGCTCGCTGTTTCGTGACCGCATCCGCAAGGAAATCGAGCAGGTGGGGAGCGGCAGGTTCGCGCTGCTGATCGTCGATATCGATCGTTTCCAGGAAATCAACGATACCCTCGGCCACGAGGCCGGCGACGAACTCCTGCGCGTCATGGCCAGCCGCTTTGCCAAGGCGCTCGACCCGGAGAACACCATCAGCCGCATGTCGGGCGACGAGTTCGCCGTGTTGCTGACGGGTGCCGATGCCCAGTCCGCGGTGACGTCGTCGCGCGGACTGTTGGCGTCGCTTGACGCGCCCCTGCTGCTCGCGGGGCAGGATGTTCTGGTGACGGCGGGGATTGGCATCGCGCTTTATCCGCAGCACGGGAGCGACATTTCGACCCTGTTCAAGCATGCCGATGCAGCCATGCTGGCGGCCAAGCGCGACAAGAGCGGCTTTCACCTTTTCGACGAGCAGCAGGACGCGGGCGGCCCGGGGCGTTTTGCGCTGATCCGCGACCTGCGCGCGGCGCTGGATGGCGAGGAGTTCGCGCTCTACTATCAGCCCAAGGTCGAACTGGCGACCAGCACCATCACGGGTGTCGAGGCACTGGCCCGCTGGCGCCGCAAGGACGGCGTCTTCGTGCCGCCGGACATGTTCATTACCGCGCTCGAGCAGACCGGTTTGATCCAGACCTTTACCTGGTGGGCGCTGGAAACCGCAATGCGCCAGCGCATCGACTGGCTGAAACGCCGTCTCGACCTGCGGATCGCCGTCAACGTACCGATCAGCGTCATCATGGATCCGCAGTTCATGCCCCTGTTGGGACAACTGCTCGATCGTCATGGCATCCGCGGCGGCATCACCATCGAGATTACCGAGAACGTCTTCTTCGGCGATTACGATCGCCTGAATGCCGTGCTGTCGAAGCTTCGCAGTTTCGATATCGAATGTTCCATCGACGACTTCGGTACCGGCCACTCATCGCTGGCGCGCCTGCGCCAGCTGCCAGTGAGCGAAATCAAGATCGACCGGTCCTTCGTCATGGACATGCTGCGCAGCAAGGACGACGCGGTGATCGTGAAATCGACCATCGACCTCGGCCAGAACCTTGGTCTCAAAGTGGTGGCCGAGGGTGTCGAGAACGTGCAGACCCTGCAGCAGCTCTATCGTCTGCGCTGTGACGTGGTGCAGGGCTACCACATCGCCAAGGCGCTGCCGGTAGCCGAACTGGAGGCCTTCCTCGCCCAGTCGCAATGGGCGGTGGTGCGGGTCGCCGAGTCTGCAGCCGCGGCCAGGCGCGACTGAAAGTCGGCGCTGGTGGGACGGCGACAGAAGCCCGCCGATCCGGTTCAGTGGTCGGGTGCGGTCAGCGGAAGTTCGGCCTGAGCCGACTCATCCGCCACCTGCGGCGCGCTGCTCGACGACAGCGCGCTGGCGCGTACGCCGAGCAACCGCAGCTTGCGTTCCAGCGGCACGCGGCGCAGACATTCGCCGGCGGCGCGGCGGATCACCGCCGGGTCGGCGGTGGGATCGGGCAGCGTGAGGTCGCGGGTTACGGTGCGGAAGTCGTCGAAGCGCAGCTTGATGCCGATGGTGCGCCCGAGGTAGCCCTTGCGCTGGAGATCGCCGGCGACGCGGGTGCAGAGGTTGGTGAAGACTTCGGACAGCACTGCGCGGTCGCGGCGCGGGTGGAGATCGCGCTCGAAGGTGGTCTCGCGGCTGATCGATTTCGGCTCGGAGTAGGTCACCACCGGGCGCGCGTCGATGCCGTGTGCGGCTTGATGCAGCCATTCGGCGTAGTTGCAGCCGAAATGCTCTTGCAGCAACGCCGGTTCGGCCTGTGCCAGATCGCCTATGGTGGCAATCCCCAGTGCAGCGAGCTTTTCGCCGGCCTTCGGGCCGATGCCGTTGATCTTGCGCACCGGCAGCGGCCATATGCGCCGCGGTATGTCGCTCTCGTCGAGCAGCGTAAGGCCGTCGGGCTTTTCGAGGTCGGAGCAGATCTTCGACAGCAGCTTGTTGGGGCTGACGCCGATCGAGCAGGAGAGACCGGTGGCGTCAGTCACCGCCTGCTTGATGCGACGCGCGAGCGTCAGCGCATCGCCGGCCAGATCGGTCAGGTCGATGTAAATCTCGTCGATGCCGCGATCCTCGATCTCGGGCGCTACGGCCGCTACGGCCGCTTTGAACAAGCGCGAGTAATGGCGATAGGCGTCGAATCGACCGGCAGCAGGATCGCATCCGGGGCAAGTTTGGCCGCCTTCATCACGCCCATTCCCGAGAACACGCCCAGCGCGCGTGCTTCGTAGGTCGAGGTGGTGATGACGCCACGTCCGACGTAGTCGCGCAGCCGGGCATAGCGGCGGCTGCCGTCCGCCAGCAGTTCCGGCTGGTGGATACTGCGTCCGCCAATCACCACCGGAAGGCCGCGCAACTCGGGATAACGCAGCAGTTCGACAGACGCGTAGAAGGCGTCCATGTCGAGGTGAGCGATACGGCGAGGAGTTGTGTTCATCGAGCAGTGAAGATACCGGAAACGGAGTTGACTATCTAACCCCGGGTTTGGGCTAGGATTGCCAATCTGACACAGAGGTTTCGTCATGATCAACGAACTGCTGCCAACCCTGACGCCAAAAATCGCTGCACTGCGCCGCGATATTCACGCCCACCCCGAACTGGCCTTTGACGAGAAGCGCACCTCAGCCAAGGTGGCCGAGTATCTCGACGGCCTGGGACTTGAAGTCCATCGCGGGATTGCCCGTACCGGCGTGGTGGCGAAGCTCTCGCTTGGCAGCAGCACGCGCGCGATCGGCCTGCGGGCCGACATGGATGCGCTGCCGCTTTCCGAACTGAATACCTTTCCGCATCATTCGACCCATCACGGAAAGATGCACGCCTGCGGCCACGACGGCCACACAGCGATGCTGCTGGGTGCCGCCGAGGCCTTGTCCCGCCTGCGCAACTTCGACGGCACGGTGTATTTCATTTTCCAGCCGGCGGAAGAGCATGAAGGCGGCGGCCGGGTGATGGTGGAAGAAGGTCTGTTCGAGCGCTTCCCGATGGACATGGTGTTCGGCCTGCACAACTGGCCGGGCATGCCGGCCGGCAGCTTCGGCGTCACCGAAGGTCCGGTGATGGCCGGCACCGATCGCTTCGAGATCGAGATCACCGGGCGCGGCGGCCACGCCGCGATGCCGCATCAGGCAGTGGATGTGGTGCTGGCCGGCAGCGCGCTGGTCCAGGCGGTGCAGTCGCTGGTGTCGCGCGATACCGATCCGCTGGCGGCGGCCGTGGTCAGCGTCACGCGTTTCCATGCCGGCCATGCCGACAACGTCCTGCCCGAGACGGCCACGCTCGGCGGCACCGTGCGCACCCTCAATGGCGAACTGCAGGACGCGCTCGAAGCCGGTTTGCGACGCATTTGCACCGGCATTGAAGCGACCTATCGGGTGAGCATCGACCTGCGCTACGAGCGCGGCTATCCGCCGACCATCAACGCGTCCGAGCCGAGTTTCATTGCCCGCGAGGTTGCGCGTGCAGTTGTGTCAGATGCGGCGGGCGATGCACAGGTGCTGACGGAATTGGCGCCGAGCATGGGCGCCGAGGATTTTGCCTACATGGCGCGGGTGGTACCCGCCTGCTACGTCTGGCTCGGCAACGGCCCCGGCGAGGGCGGCTGCATGCTGCACAGCCCGCACTACGACTTCAACGACGAGATCATCGCCACCGGTATCCGCTACTGGGTGCGGCTGGCGGAACGGGCACTGGCGCCGTAGCGCAAATGCAAACGGGCAGCCGAAGCTGCCCGTTCTTGAATGCCCTGACGCGGCTTACTTGACCCGGTTCTTGTACTCGCCGGTGCGCGTGTCGATTTCGATCTTGTTACCGATTTCGACGAACAGCGGCACGGGAAGTGTCATGCCGGTGCTGATCTTGGCCGGTTTCATGACCTTGCCCGAGGTGTCGCCCTTGACGGCGGGTTCGGTGTAGATCACTTCGCGGACGACGCTGTTGGGCATTTCAACTGAAATGGCCTTGCCGTCGTAGAACACCACTTCGACGGGCATGCCGTCTTCGAGGTAGTTCACCGCATCGCTCATGTTCTCGCCTTCGACTTCGTACTGGTTGTACTCGGCGTCCATGAACACGTACATGGGGTCGGCGAAATAGGAGTAGGTGCATTCCTTGCGGTCGGGCATCACCTGCTCGAACTTGTCGTCGGCTTTATAGATCGCCTCCGATGCGGCTTCGGTGAGCAGGTTCTTGAACTTGAACTTGACGACCGCCGAACTGCGGCCGCCTTTGCTGTATTCGGCTTTTTGCACGACGAGCGGTTCGCTGCCGACCATAATGACGTTGCCGGCGCGGAGTTCCTGAGCGGTTTTCATGGATGCACTTCCTGAAGCAAAAATAATAACCCGCTATTTTAGCCGCTCAAGGCAGAACTGTACAAGCTTGCTGGCGAGATCGGGGCGGGCGGCGAGTGTTCTTGCCCATTGTTGCGTGGCTCTCTCCAGGTCGGGCAGGCGGGCGGCAAAATCGGGCCAGTCCGGCGTGCCGTCGCCATTCCAGGCGCGCCAGAAGGCTTTCAACTGCCTTCCGGCGGGATGAATGTCGAGGAAGGCGTCCAGTTTGGTGCGATGGGCATCGTCGGCCTGCGGATAGATCTGCCAGACGAAGGGTTTGGCGGCCCACTGGGCGCGAACAAAGGAATCCTCGCCGCGGACAAAATTGAGGTCGCAGGCCCAGAGCAGTTCGTCGTAGCGGCGCTGGGGCAGGAAGGGCAGGGGATGGACGTTCAGATTGCCGGTTGTCGAGGCGGCCTCGTCGGTACCCGGCCGCAGCACACGGATCGGCCGCTCCGAGTCCGCCCAAGCCTTCATCAGAACCGGGAGCGCCGGGTTCTCGTAGCTGAACAGCGAAATTGTCAGTTCGTCCGGCGATTTGGCGGGCAGGCCGAATTCGGCGCGAAAAGCTGTTTCGTCGAAAGCCTTGCGGCGGGCGTCGTAGTCGCGCTCGCGCAGCAGTCCGCCGGTCGCTTCGTCAAAGCCGGGATAGAAAAAGTGCTTGACCAGCGGCAGGCGTGGGTGCGGCGAAGGCAGTCCGTGACAGCCGGCAACCCAGTTTTCGGCCGAGAGGTATTCCAGATTGAGCCAGGCCGGCGGTCGGCTGCGGGTCGTCATGGCTTCAACGTAAATCGGCGGCGGTTCGCAGGCGAAGGCCTCGATCACCACGTCGGCGGTATCCGTGGCGAGCCACGGGCTTGGCCACAGGCGAACGTCCACCGGGCCGGCGGCGTGATCGGGCGTCAGCTGTTGCAGGGGTGCCGGATTGTCGATCCAGAGCCGGACTCGCCAGCCGTATTCGTTGGCCAGTTGCCGCGCCAGGCGCCAGCAGACGCCAGCATCGCCGTAGTTGTCGACGACGGCGCAGAAAATGTCGCAGCGGATTGGATTGTTCGTCATGGCGAGGCGGTATCCTAGCCGAATGAATGCACTTTTACGTTGTACCGACTGCCCGCGCCTGGCCGGATTTCTCGCTGATGTGCACCTGCGCAACCCCGATTACCACGCCCTCCCGGTGCTGCCCTTCGGTGATCCGCGGGCGCGGCTGCTGATCGTCGGCCTCGCACCCGGCATGCATGGCGCCAATCGCACGGGGCGGCCCTTCACCGGCGACTTTGCGGGCATCCTGCTCTACGAAACCCTGCACGCCTTCGGCTTCGGTTCGAAGCCGGTATCGGTAGCCGCGGACGATGACCTGCGGCTCAGCGATTGCCGCATCACCAATGCGGTGAAATGCCTGCCGCCGGAAAACAAGCCGGAGCCGGCTGAGATCAAGACCTGCAACCACTACCTGGCGGCCGAGCTGGAGACGTCGCCCGATGTTCGGGTGATACTTGCCTTGGGACTGGTGGCGCACAAGGCGGTGCTGATGGCGCTCGGGCTCAAGCAGTCGGCGCTGGTTTTCGGCCATGGTGCGCGCCACGTCCTGCCCGACGGCCGGATACTGATCGACAGCTATCATTGCAGCCGCTACAACACCCAGACTCGCCGTCTCACCAGCGCCGACTTTCAGGATGTCTTCCGCAAGATCCGTGACGAGCTCGACGCCTAACGCCGGCCCGCGAAGCGAAAGTCCCGGCGCGCAGAGCGCAACTTTCGATTCAAAGGAGTTTCTGGCGACGCTGACCGACGCGCCGGGCGTCTATCGCATGCTCGATGCGGACAGCGCGGTGCTGTACGTCGGCAAGGCGAAGAACCTCAAGAAGCGCGTCTCGTCCTATTTCCAGAAGACCGGCCACAGCCCGCGCATCGCGCTGATGCTGCAGCAGGTGGCTGCGATGGAGGTGACGGCGACGCGCTCCGAGGCCGAGGCGCTGATCCTCGAAAACACGCTGATCAAGAAGCTGGCGCCGAAGTACAACATTCTTTTCCGCGACGACAAGTCCTATCCTTACATCGGGCTGTCGGGAGGTGAGTTTCCGCGCCTGTTCTACCATCGCGGCGCCTTCGAGAAAAAATCGCACTACTTCGGGCCCTTTCCCAACGGCCTGGCGGTGCGCGAGAGCATTCAACTGATCCAGAAGACATTCCTGCTGCGTACCTGCGAGGAGTCGGTATTCGCGAATCGTTCGCGGCCCTGCCTGATGCACCAGATCAAACGCTGCAAGGCGCCTTGCGTGGGCCTGCTATCTAAAGAGGACTACGCGGCCGACGTGCGGCTGGCCGGGATGTTTCTGCGCGGCAGGCACTCGGAGGTCATCGATGGCCTGACGCAACAGATGGAGGCCGCCGCGACCGAGTTGCACTTCGAGGAAGCCGCCGCCTTGCGCGATCAGGTCAGGGCGCTGCAGGCCGTGCTGCATAGGCAATACGTCAGTTCGACCAAGGATGCGGATGTGGACATCATCGTCGCCGTGGTCGAGCGCAGCAGCCTTTGCGTCAATCTGGCGATGGTGCGCGGCGGCCTGCATCTGGGCGATCGCGCCTATTTTCCGCAAGCCGCTGCCGAGGCCGAGGCCGAAGAAGGCCTCGCGGCATTTGTCGCCCAACACTACGCCGAGCAGCCGGTGCCGGCGCGGGTGATCCTGAGTCCCTGGCCGGTCGAAGACCTGCCCGACGGCTTGAATGCCGGGCCGCCGAAGAGCGAGATGGAACGCGCCTGGGTCGAGATGGCGATGACCAACGCGCGCTTGGCGGTGCAGGCGCGTTGGCAGGCCAAGACGCGCAGCAGCGGACGGCTTGCCTCATTGCAGGAGGCGCTCGACCTGCCCGAACCGCCGCGTCGCATCGAGTGCTTCGACATCAGTCACACCATGGGCGAGGGCACCGTGGCGTCCTGCGTGGTCTGTGTCGATGGCGCGATGAAGAAGGGCGACTATCGGCGCTTCAACATAGCAGGCATCGAGCCCGGCGACGACTACGCCGCGATGCGACAGGTGCTGACGCGACGCTACGAGAAGGTTGCCACGGGCGAGACGGTGGCGCCCGACCTGATCCTGATTGATGGCGGCAAAGGGCAGCACCGGGTGGCGCGCGAGGTTTTTGCCGAACTCGGCCTGGACCATCTGGCCAGCATCGGTGTGGCCAAGGGCGAGGATAGAAAGCCGGGACTGGAAACACTCTTCGTCCATGGGCGAAGCATGCCGCTACAATTGGGCATGGACCATGCGGGCTTTCACCTGATTCAGGAAATTCGCGACGAGGCGCACCGCTTCGCCATCGTCGGCCATCGGGCGCGGCGCGCCAAGGCGCGCGGACGGTCGACGCTGGAAGACGTGACCGGTGTCGGGCCGGCGCGACGCAAGAAATTGCTGGCGCAGTTCGGCGGCCTTGCCGGGGTGAAGGCG
>JBIJDI010000104.1:0-8022 GCA_044344235.1 Sulfuritalea sp.
GCTCTACCAACTGAGCTAACAACCCGAATTGCAAATTATATATTACGGTGGTGGGTCGGGCGAGATTCGAACTCGCGACCAACGGATTAAAAGTCCGCTGCTCTACCGACTGAGCTACCGACCCAGCCTAGAAGGGCGCGAATCGTACAGACCTTCCCTGATGCTGTCAAACTTGACAGCAAAATTGCATAACTTGCGTATATCGTCAGCAAACGGACGAAAAAAACGCAACCCGGTTGGGGTTGCGCTTAATCCACACCAAAGGAGGAGGGTGGAGGAGACAGCCAAATTCTTCCATAGCTTTTGCTGCATTGCAAGACTTTTTTGTGCGTTGCGCAACACGCCACCCATGCGCCCGGTTGTTTGAAGTCAAACCACTTGATTTTGTTGATTTTTAACAGATTCATTTTTTATTTCGGATCAGCAGGTTTGTCTATACCGGCACGAACCGGTAACCAGGACCGGCAACTTTACCCGGTTTGATGCGGTGCCACACTCACACTTTGGCCCCGCCGCTAGAATGCTGGCTGTTGATTGAAGGAGTGAGCGGCATGGAATGCACGGTACGCTGGCATGAGGGGATGAGCTTTGTTGCCGAGACCGGCAGCGGACATCTGGTGTGCATGGACGGAGCACCCGAAGCGGGCGGACACAATCTCGCGCCGCGGCCCATGGAACTGCTGCTGGCGGGCACCGGGGGCTGCACGGCCTTCGATATCGTCCTGATCCTGAAACGCGGCCGCCACGAAGTCAGCGGATGCGAAGTGAAGCTTCAAGCCGAGCGCGCAGAGTCGGACCCAAAGGTATTCACCAGCATCAACATGCACTTTGTGGTGACCGGGAAGAAGCTCAAACCGGAAGTGGTCGAGCGCGCAGTGAAGCTATCCGCGGAAAAATACTGCTCTGCCTCAATCATGCTGGGCAAGACCGCGGCGATCAGCCACAGTTTCGAGGTGGTCGAGGATAAATCAGGCGACGTATGACAGCTTCGTCATTACCTTCGACGAAAGCTTCATTGCCAGTTTGACCGGCGCCGGCAGGTCGCGCGCACCATAGTAACTTGCCGTTTCAGCGTGATGCCCCTCATCGACCTTCATCTGCTCGAGCACTTCCCATGACTTGCGATCCTGCGCCGGCAAGCTGGTCTTGTGACTCTCGAGGTGCCCCTCCACCTGACGCTCGGTTTCGGCCAGAAAACCGAGACTCCACGCGTCGCCAAACTTTCCGGCGACCACTCCGATCGCCAGGGAGCCGGCATACCAGAGCGGATTGAACAGGCTCTTGCGGCCGCCCAGTTCGGCAATGCGCCGCTCGGTCCAGTTGAGATGCTCTGTTTCTTCCCATGCGGCCTGTTCCAGCTCGCGTTTGACGGCAGGATCGCGCGAGCTCAATGCCTGGCCCTGGTAAAGCGCCTGGGCGCAGATTTCGCCGCAATGGTTGACGCGCATCAGGGCAGCGACGTGGCGCCTCTCGGCGTCGCTCATCGCCGCCTCGGGCAGGTCGTCTCCCGGCATCGGGCGGCGGGTCGGGGCCGATGCGAAGACCGCGCGCAGCGCCTTGTCGAATTCCGGAATGAGGGTGTCGATCAACGAGAACTCCCCGATATCAATTTGAATTGGGATGCTTGCCCAGGCGCAGAGCGTTGCGGCCTTCATCAGCGGTCAAAATGGCATTCCCCATCGGGCAAAACAGGTCGCGGCTTAATGCGGCGTGGTGGCGGTTGACCGGCTTGTTTTCGATGGGTCGCCAGTCTATCCGGGCGACGCGCGACTTGGTCCAGGTGCCGTCGCTGCGGCCCGTAGCGTAATGCTTCCATCTCATTTCCTTGCAATGCATGCCTTCGAAGCTGACGTTGGTGGCGCCGCCCGATGTCTGGACCAACAGCACATAGCGAACCACTCCATCAGTTCCGGCAGCCAGACTGCTGGCGTCAATGAAATACTTGTTGGTGGCGACGGCACTGACGTAGAACTCGACAAGATTTTCCTGCTTGGGAAAAGGTGGCGGCTCGACTTCCTGCAGCTCCTGCCATGCCTCCGGCTCCTCGTAGTTGGTGTTGAACCGCGACGAATTAGGCATCTGCGCGGCCGCGTTCATCACCACGCCCGCCAGAAGAAGCGCCCACCAAGGCTTCATTTCGAATCATCCACGACGTCCATCTCCCAGCGCGGTACGCGCTCCTCGGGATGCACAAACAGAAGGCGCGCCAGTTCGAGCAGAGCGGTCTCATACACGCCGCGCTTGAACTCGATCACGTTGCCCAGCGGAATCCAGTAGCTGTTCCAACGCCAGGCATCGAATTCCGGATGCTCGCTGGCGCGCAGGCAGACATCACTGTCACGCCCGACCAGACGCAGCAGAAACCAGATCTGTTTCTGCCCTCTGTAGGTGCTGCGCCATTCGCGGCGAACCCAGTGCTTCGGCACTTCGTAGCGCATCCAGTCGCGTGTGCGGCCAATGATCCGCACATGTTCGGGTTTGAGGCCGGTTTCCTCCTCCAGTTCACGCAGCATCGCCTGTTCGGGCGTTTCGCCCTTCTTGATGCCACCTTGCGGGAACTGCCAGGAATGTTCGCGTATGCGTTTTCCCCAAAACACCTCGTTGCGACTGTTGACCAGAACGATGCCGACGTTCGGGCGAAAGCCTTCACGATCGAGCATGATGCATATTCCAATGATTGACTGGTGAACATTCTTCCACAATCGCGGGCCGCTGGAAAGCCGCATCTGTTGCCTCTGCAAATTCGCGGCCGCAGGTAAAATGCCGGTTTCCCGCTTTCCAGCCTACTGCCATGCGCGCCAGCCAGTTTTTTATCTCCACTCTCAAGGAAGCCCCCTCGGACGCAGAAATCGTCAGCCACCAGTTGATGGTGCGCGCCGGCCTGATCCGTCGCCTGGCCGGCGGCATCTATACCTGGATGCCGATGGGCCTGCGCGTTTTGCGCAAAGTGGAAAACATCGTGCGCGAGGAAATGGATCGTGCCGGAGCCATTGAACTGCTCATGCCGGCCGTACAACCGTTTGAATTGTGGGAAGAATCCGGGCGCGGCCCAAAGTACGGTCCCGAACTGCTGCGCTTCAAGGACCGCCACCAGCGTGACTTTGTGATCGGCCCCACCCACGAAGAGGTCATCACCGACGTGGTACGCCGCGAAGTAAAAAGCTACCGCCAGTTGCCACGCCATTTCTACCAGATCCAGACCAAATTCCGTGACGAGATCCGGCCGCGTTTCGGCGTCATGCGAGGGCGTGAGTTCCTGATGAAGGACGGCTATTCCTTCCATACCTCGTACGCCGACCTGGAGCGCGAATACCGCAATATGTACGACACCTACAGCCGCATCTTCACCCGGCTCGGGCTGCATTTCCGCGCCGTGGCGGCCGACACCGGCGCGATCGGTGGCACCGGCTCGCACGAGTTCCATGTGCTGGCGGACTCCGGCGAAGATGCGATCGCCTTCTGCCCGACATCCGACTACGCGGCCAACGTGGAGTTGGCTGAAGCTGTTGCTCCGGCAAAAGTTCCCGCAGGGACGCAGAGCGCTGGCGCTGGTGCTACGGCGGCCATGGAGAAAAAGACCACGCCGGGCAAGACCAAGTGCGAAGACGTAGCGGCTTTCCTCGGCCTGCCGCTGACACAGACGGTCAAGGCCATCGCCGTCATGGCCGAACAGGAAGGTGCCAGCGAATTCGTTTTGCTGCTGCTACGCGGCGATCACGACCTGAACGAAATCAAGGCACAGAAGGTAATCGGCGAATTCCGCTTCGCCCGCGACGAGGAAATCGTCGAGGCGCTCGGCTGCAAAGCCGGCTATATAGGTGCGGTGGGCTTTTCCGGCAGGGTCGTCGCCGATCGCAGCGTCGCGATCATGTGCGACTGCGTGTGCGGCGCCAACGAAGAGGGTTACCACCTCACCGGCGTCAATTTCGGTCGCGACCTGCCGCAACCCGAAACCGTCGCCGACATCCGCAATGTGCTCGAGGGCGACCCGTCGCCCGACGGCAAGGGCACGCTCGAACTATGTCGCGGCATCGAAGTCGGACATATTTTCCAGTTGCGCACCAAATATGCCGAAGCCTTGAAATGCACTTTCCTCGACGAGCAGGGCAAGGATCAGGTCATGGAAATGGGCTGCTACGGCATCGGCGTGTCGCGCATCGTCGGCGCCGCCATCGAGCAGGGCCACGACGAGCGCGGCATCATTTTCCCCGCCGGCATCGCGCCCTTCGCGGTCGCCGTGGTGCCGATGAATTACGCCAAGTCGGAAGCCGTTCGCACGGCTGCCGCCACGCTCCACGCCGAACTGCTCGCCGCCGGAATCGACGCGATCCTCGACGACCGCGACGAGCGGCCCGGCTCGATGTTCGCCGACTGGGAACTGATCGGCATCCCGCATCGCGTGGTGGTCGGCGAGCGCGGCCTCAAGGAAGGCAAGCTGGAATACAAGGGGCGTAGCGACACCGAAGCGACCATGGTCGCGGCAAGCGAGATGGCCGCTTTCCTCAAACAGAAGTTGTGCGGCTGATACTCGGTCTCGCGCTCGGTCTTGCCGCGCTCTTGCCGGCGGTAGTTCAGGCCGGCGCACAGCAATACGAACCGCTCGGCGACAGTGTGCGGGCCGGGCTGCACGCGGCGATTGCCGACCGTGCCGCACCGGAACCGCAGTTCCCCTCGATCCAGGAAAAGGTCGACTGGCTGACCGAGATGTCATCGCGCCTGACACGTCGCATGCCGGATCGCGAGGCGCGTCTGGAACTCCTCAAGACCGTGTATTACGAAGCCAAGCGCGCCGGCCTCGATCCGCAGATGGTGCTGGGACTGATACAGGTAGAAAGCGGCTTCAAGAAGTATTCCGTATCGTCGGCCGGCGCGCGCGGCTACATGCAGGTGATGCCCTTCTGGATCAAACTGATCGGCAACAGGGACAGCAACCTGTTCCACATGCGCACCAACCTGCGCTTCGGCTGCACCATCCTGCGCCACTATCTCGACATCGAGAAGGGCGATCTCTACCGCGCGCTGGGCCGCTATAACGGCAGCCTCGGCAAGCCGGAGTATCCGCGGATGGTGCAAGCGGTGTGGGAAAGACAGTGGGCTTGGGGGCCGCGGGTGATTGGCCCGCGATAGGCCCGGCGCTGCAATTTCAGGAGCAAAGCTACCGACGGATTGATGTTCGGCATCGTGGGGGCTAGAATGTTCCTACAGGCAAGGAGAACATCATGCAGACCATCAATATCCGCCAGCTCAAGACCAACCCCTCGACCGCCCTGCGCAGCGCAAAGGAAGACGACATGGTCGTGGTGATGAACCGCGACCATCCCCAAGCCTTGCTGGTCGATCTGGAGAAGCTCGACCTGCCCGATCTCGGCTCGGTGCGGGTGGCGCTTGCCGTGTCCCTGTTCCGCAGCGGCGCGGTCTCCGCCGGATTCGCCGCGCGCATGGCCTACAAGCCCCTGCCCGAGATGCTGACCCTGCTCTCCAGTCTCGGCATTCCCTTGACCGGGGCCAATGCGGCCGATGCCCACGACGATTTGAATGTGGGCAAGCGTTGGCTGGCACAAAAGGCCTGACGCTTGCGTAGTGTCGTCATCGCTGACGCGGGGCCGCTGATTGCCTTGTCCCGCATCGACTCTCTGGACTTGTTGCGCGGCTTGTTCGGGCAGGTTCTGGTCACCGAGGAAGTGCGCGACGAAGCCTTGCCGGCGGCGGACTATCCCGGCAAAACACTCATCGCCCAGGCATTCGACGCCGGCTGGCTGGCTTGCCCGGGGCCTTTCGAAACCTCATGGCAACCCACGAACCCTGGTCTTGATGCCGGTGAACGCAGCGCGATTGCCGCTGCCGTGCAGATGCCAGGATGTTTGCTGATCATCGATGATCGTGCCGGACGTGCGGAAGCGAAATCGCACCGAGTCGCCATCATCGGCACCGCGGCGGCAATCGGTCTCGCCAAGTTGCAAGGCTTGATTCCGGCAGCGCGTCCGTTGCTGGAACGGCTGCAGCCGGCGGGGTATGTCATACACCCACGAATTATCGAGGCGGTGTTGAAAGACGTGGGGGAGTAATTCGCCGTGTCGCCAGCGCCGACTTTCTAACTTCGTTCCCGAGGCCGCGCCGGGTTTCGCCCCGGCAGGCGACCTACTTTCTTGTTCGCGCAAGAAAGTAGGCAAAGAAGCGCTCCCCGCCTCCCCGGCCCTTCGGGCTGCCCTCGCTGCGGAAGGCCCTCCGGGCCGGTCGCTAAACTCGCTGCGCTCAGACAACGCGCCCGGACTTCCCCCGGCGAACCTTCCTCGCTCGGCGGGTCAGAGGGGAATGAAAAGCATCGCGCGTTGGAACTCGTGCCGGAATCAAATGCTAAGCCTTCTCGATTCACGCAGGTATTCTTGGTTGAAGTATTGATATTCCATTTGGTTCACGGCAGGATGCGCAGGGCAATAGAGTTTTTCTACAACTTCGTTAGGTGCGTCATGCTCTGGCTCAAACGAATCATCGCATTCATCGCTGGCCTCGCAATCGGTTTCGCTTTTGAATTCGGTTTGCTTTGGATGCTCGGCGAACTTCTTGGCCGGAACTTCACGCCTGGTGGCGGCGTTGGCTGGATCGTGTTCCCGATCATCACCGGCGTAGCGTTTGTTCGGATTCTTTCGGCACCAGAGGTCTGGGTGGCGTTGTTTGTGGCCAAGTTCCGCACATTCCCGAAAAGCAAAAGAGCATTTCTTGCGGGGTCTGGCCTTTGGGTCTTGGCAGTGCTCGGTTACGTTTTGACATTCAGGCCGGAGTTGGCCGACCTCTCGTTCGGGCTGTCTCTTTCTTACCTCCATACGTTCATCCGCTATTGGTCCCAGGTTGCCAAGATCATCTTCTTTCCATTAGCTTTCGTAGCCTTGGCCTACTGGGTCTACACAAGGCTAGTTAAATAATGGTTCTTGCCGCCACCTACACGCATTCACGCTTGTGCTTTAAGGCGTCGGTAATTGAGCCATTGAAGGACACAGAAGCATTCCAAATAGTTAGTATGGCCGGCTCCTTCGTCATGACAAAAGGTGAGTTCTATTCTGTCTTTTGCAATGTCGCCGCATCGCGTAGCTATCGGATAAATGGGATTTACCATTACCCATCGCCGCCTTCGAAGGCTGATCAGTTTCGTGTCAGTGTCAAATAGACGCCAGCTAAAAAACGAAAGAAGGCGGCTTAGCAATTGATTTCGGCAACTGCTCCAACGCGCGACGCCTTTCATCCCCTCTGACCCGCCGAGCGAGGGAGGTTCGCCGGGGGAAGTCCGGGCGCGTTGTCCGACGACGGCCGGTTTTTGGCCGGCTAGTTTAGCGACCGGCCCGGCGGGCCTTCCGCAGCGAGGGTAGCCCGTAGGGCCGGGGAGGCGGGGAGCGCTTCTTTGCCTACTTTCTTGCGCGAACAAGAAAGTACGTCGCCTGCCGGGGCGAGTCCCGGCGCGGCCGTTGAGCAAACACGAAACAAGAAGTCGGCGCTGGCGATACGGCGACCTAAAGGCGTGGTTCGACAAGCTCACCACGAACGGCTCGAATCCGCCACGAACGGAAACGTTACCGCATCCCCGGCAACATCCCCTTCATCCCCCGCATCATCTTCGCCATCCCCCCCTTGGAGAACTGCTTCATCATCTTCTGCGTCTGCTCGAACTGATTCAGCAGTCGATTGACTTCCTGCACCGACACCCCGGCGCCGGTGGCGATGCGGCGTTTGCGGTTGGCCTTGATGATTTCGGGCTTGGTGCGTTCCGTCGGCGTCATGGAATTGATGATGCCCTCGAGGCGCCGCACCGTCTTGTCCTCCATGCCGCCGCCGGCCTTCTGCGCCATGGCACTGAACTGGGCGGGCAGTTTTTCGAGCATGGCGGCCATGCCGCCCATGTTTTTCATCTGGCCTATCTGATCCTTGAAGTCGTTGAGGTCGAAGCCCTTGCCCGACTTCATCTTCTTGACGAATTCCTGCGCCTTGTCCTGATCGACGCCGCGCTGGGCATCCTCGACCAGACCGAGGATA
>JBIJDI010000105.1:0-8006 GCA_044344235.1 Sulfuritalea sp.
ACCGACTGGCTGACCAAGACCACGCGCCCCTTGAGCCGCATCGGCGCCGATCTGGGTTTTGCCGACGCCGCCGCCTTCTATCGGGCGTTTGCCGGGTGGACGGGTAGCGGTCCGCGTGAATACCGCAAACGCTTCAGACAGTAGACTACCCTTTCAACTCTCCAGCTGATGCCGCAAGTGCCATTCCTTGACCAGCGCATAGATGGCCGGAATTACCGCCAGCGTCAGAATCGTTGACGAGATCATGCCGCCGACCATGGGTGCGGCGATGCGGCTCATGACTTCCGAACCGGTGCCGGTGCCCCACATGATCGGCAGCAGGCCCGCCATGATCGCCACCACGGTCATCATTTTCGGCCGCACCCGCTCCACCGCACCTTCCATCACTGCCGCATACAGGTCATCGGTGCCAGGTCGCCGTCCCGCCAGCGCCGACTTTTTCTGCTCGGCTTCCCAGGCATGATCCAGGTAGATCAGCATCACCACGCCGGTTTCCGCCGCGACGCCGGCCAGGGCGATAAAGCCGACCGCCACCGCGACCGACAGGTTGTAGTTCAGCAGCCACATCAGCCACACCCCGCCGACCAGCGCGAAGGGCACCGAGAGCATGACGATCAGGGTCTCGGTCAGGCGCCGGAAGTTGAGATAGAGCAGCAGAAAGATGATCAGCAGCGTTACCGGGATGACCACTTTCATTTTCTCGATGGCCCGTTCCATGTACTCGAACTGGCCGCTCCAGGTGACGTAATAGCCCGGCGGAAACTTGATCTTCGCCGCTACCGCCTGCTTCGCATCGGCGACGTAGCCGCCGATGTCGCGGTCGCGAATATCGACAAAAATATAGGCAGAGAGCAGGGCGTTCTCGGTGCGGATGCCGGGGGCGCCCTTCGCGATCGCCACCTTCGCCACCTGGCCGAGCGGAATCATGGCGCCGTCCATGGTCGGCACCAGCACCTCGCGCGCGATCTGCTGCGGGTCGGCGCGCAGCTCGCGCGGATAGCGCACCTGCACGCCGAAGCGTTCGCGGCCCTCGACGGTCGTGGTCACCATCTCGCCGCCCAGCGCCGTGCCGATCACGTCCTGCAGGTCGCCGACGGCCAGGCCATAGCGGGCAAGCTGCTCGCGGTCCGGCGTGATGTCGAGGTAGAAGCCGCCGGTAATGCGCTCGGCGAACGCCGAGGTGGTGCCCGGCACCGCCTTGACCACGGCCTCGATTTCCTTGGCCAGCTTCTCCATTTCGTCAAGGTCCTTGCCGAACACCTTGATGCCGATCGGCGTGCGGATGCCGGTCGACAGCATGTCGATGCGCGCCTTGATCGGCATGGTCCAGGAGTTGGCGACTCCGGGGAATTGCAGGGCCTTGTCCAGCTCCGCAATCAGCTTGTCGGTGCTCATGCCGGGCCGCCATTCCGACTCGGGCTTGAGGTTGATCACGGTCTCGAACATCTCGGTCGGCGCGGGGTCGGTGGCCGTATTGGCGCGACCGGCCTTGCCGTAAACCGAGGCGACTTCGGGGAAGCTCTTGATGATCTTGTTCTGCGTCTGCAGCAGCTCGGCGGCCTTGGTGATGGACATGCCGGGCAGGGACGTCGGCATATAGAACAAGGTGCCCTCGTTGAGCGTCGGCATGAACTCCGAACCAAGCCGGGACGCCGGATAGATCGAGACGCCCATGGCAAGTACGGCCGCCGCGATGGTCAGCTTCTTCCAGCGCATCACGCCGGCGATGATCGGCCGATAGGCCCAGATCAGGAAACGATTCACCGGATTCTTCGCTTCGGGCAGGATCCGCCCGCGGATGAACAACATCATCAGCACCGGCACCAAGGTGATCGAAAGCAGCGCGGCGCCGGCCATGGCGAAGGTCTTGGTCCAGGCCAGCGGCGAGAACAGCCGCCCCTCCTGACCTTCCAGGCTGAACACCGGCAGGAAGGAAACGGTGATGATCAAGAGCGAAAAGAACAGCGCCGGCCCCACCTCCTTGCAGGCCGAAATCATCGCCTCGGTGCGATCGCCGCTTGAATGCCCCTCCGGCAGGCGCTCCAGGTGCTTGTGCGCATTCTCGATCATGACGATGGCGGCATCGATCATGGCGCCGATGGCTATCGCGATGCCACCCAGGCTCATCAGGTTGGAGGTCATGCCCAGCAGGCGCATGGCGATGAAGGCGATCAGGATGCCGACCGGCAGCATCAGGATCGCCACCAGGGCGCTCCTCGCATGCAGCAGGAAGACGAAGCAGACCAGGGCGACGATGATCGACTCCTCGGCCAGCGTGCGCTTGAGGGTTCCGATGGCGCGGTGTATCAGTTCCGAACGGTCGTAGACCGGCTCGATCGTGACGCCCGCGGGCAGGCCGGCGGAGAGCTCGGCTATCTTTTCCTTGACGTTGTGGATCACTTCCAGCGCGTTCTGGCCATAGCGCGCCATGACAATGCCCGACACCACCTCGCCCTCGCCGTTGAGTTCGGTCAGGCCGCGCCGTTCGTCGGGCGCCAGTTCGACACGCGCGATGTCGCGAATCAGCACCGGCGTGCCCTTCTCGCTCTTCACCACCAGCAGTTCGAGATCGCTGCGACCACGCAGATAGCCCTTGCCGCGCACCATGTACTCGGTCTCGGCCATCTCGACCACGCGGCCGCCGACATCGCGGTTGGAGTCGCGGATCGCCTGTGCGACCTTCATCAGCGGAATGCCGTAGGCACGCAGCTTGACCGGATCGACCGTCACTTGATAGGTCTGCACGAAGCCGCCGATCGAAGCCACTTCGGCCACGCCCTGCGCCTTGGTCAACTGGTAACGCAGATACCAGTCCTGGATGCTGCGCAATTCGGCCAGCGTCTTGTCCTTGGCCACTAGCGCGTATTGATAGACCCAGCCGACGCCCGTGGCATCCGGACCGATCTGCGGCGTGATGCCTTTGGGCATGCGGCCGGCGGCAAAGTTGAGGTATTCGAGAACCCGCGAACGCGCCCAGTAGATGTCGGTGCCGTCCTCGAAAATGATGTAGACAAAAGATGCGCCGAAGAAGGAAAAGCCGCGCACCACCTTGGATTTCGGCACCGAGAGCATGGCCGTGGTCAAGGGATAGGTGACCTGGTCCTCGACCACCTGCGGCGCCTGTCCGGGGTACTCCGTATAGACGATGACCTGCACGTCGGACAGGTCGGGCAGCGCGTCGATCGGCGTGCGCAGTACGGCGTAGATGCCGGCCAGGGTGATGAACAGCGTGACCAGCAGGACGAGGAACTTGTTGCGCGCCGACCAGTCGATAAGGGCTCTCAGCATTTCAGTGGCCCTTGTGCGCCGAGGTGGCCGATGCGGCGGCCGCCGACGCCTTCGCATCCATCTTCGTAATCACCCACTCGCCCGGCTTGCGCTCGACGAACTCGATCGCAATCGGGCTGCCGGCCTTGAGCTTGTCCACCAGCGATGGATTCGCCAGGATGAAGTCCATGGTCATCGCCGGCCACTTGAGACTGGCCACCGGACCGTGCGTCACGGTCACGCTGCCGGTCTTGGCGTCGATGCCGTCGAGCGTCCCCGTCGCCTGGTGGCTGACCATCTTGGCGACGGCCGCGGGCGCGCTGCCGGGAGCTGCCGCGAAGCCGCCCAGCGCCGCCTTGAGGTTGCTCTCGGCATCGATCAGGAAATTCGCGGCGACCACCACCGGCTCGCCGTCCTTGATGCCCTCCCGCACTTCCACGTAATCGTCGCTGCGCGCGCCGAGCTTGACCTCGCGCGGCTCGAAGCGCCCCGCGCCTTTCTCGATCAGCACGATCTGCCGCGTGCCGCTGTCGATCACCGCCGACACGGGCACGGTCACTACCTTGTCACGCGCGCCCACCGCCAGTTCGACGCTGGCATACATCGCCGGCTTCAGCAGGGCCCCCGGATTGGCCAGTTCGATGCGCACCGGGATCGTTCGCGTCTCGGCCTTCAGCGTCGGGTAGATGTAGGCAATCGTGCCTGTGAAACTTTTCTCCGGATAGGCGCTGATGCTGAGCCTGACCTTCTGCCCAGCCTTGACCAGCGCGATGTCGCGCTCGAAGACATCGGCCAGCACCCAGACCGAAGAGAGATCGGCGATCTGGTAGAGCATCTCGCCGGGCATGAAGCGCATGCCGGCCACGGCCTTCTTCTCCAGCACCACGCCGCTCGCCGGCGAGCGGAAAGTGAGCGTGCGCTTTGCCTCGCCGCCGGCCGCCAGCGCCTTGATCTGCTCCTCGGAAATGTCCCAGTTGCGCAGGCGCACCAGGCTGGCGTCGGCGAGCTGGCGCATGCCCGACTGCATTTCGCTACTGGCATCTTTCAGCGCTGCGACGCCCTTGGCCGCCACCACGTATTCGCGCTGCGCCGAGACCAGCTCCGGGCTATACACCTCGAACAGCGGTTGCCCCTTGGCCACCGGCTGGCCCGTGGCACTCACATGCAGGCGCTCGACCCAGCCTTCGAATTTCGGCGCCACGTTGTGCAGGCGGCGCTCGTCGATTTCGACGCGGCCGGCGGCCCGCACCTGGCGCGCCAGTTCGCGCAAGGCGGCCGGTTCGGTCTTGACGCCGAGCTTCTGCACCTTCTCGGTACTGATCTTGACTTCGCCCGGCGTCGCGCCCGAATTGGCATCCCCGTCTTCGCCCTCATAGACCGCGACATAGTCCATGCCCATCGAGTCCTTCTTCGGCACCGGCGAGGTGTCCGCCAGGCCCATCGGGTTGCGGTAGTAAAGCAGCTTGCGCGGCTTTGGCGTTGCCGCGCCCGCCGCAGCGGGCTCTACGCTCGCCGAGACTGGTTTGGTCGCCGTGTCGCCAGCGCCGACTTTCCCCTTGCCCAGCCAGTAACCGGCGCCGACGGCCAGCGACAGGGCCGCCAGCACCGCCGGTAATTGGTATTTCATAGCTCTTCTCCCACCATCTTTTCGATTTCGGCCAAACGTATCTGCTGGTCGCCACGGGCCTTCACCAGTTCATTGCGGGCGCGGCGCAGTTGCCGGTGCGCATCGAGCACCGCTGCGAAATCGACGCGGCCGTTTTCATAAGCGGACAGCGCCGCGTTGAGATTCAGTTCGGCCTGCGGCAGCAGGCCCGTAGTCACCAGCGATTCAAGCCGCTGCGCGACTTCGAGGCCGGCCAGGCTTTCGCTGAGTTCGGCCAGGCTCTGGTTGAGATTGCCCTGGCGGCGCAAGCGCGCCGCTTCCAGGTTCAGTTCCGCCTCGCGTTCCTGGGCGCGGCGGCTGCCTTGCTGCAAGGGAATGTTGATCTCGAACATCAGCTCCCACTCACTGACGCGATTGCGCGTCTGGGTCGGCGAAATGCCGAGGTTCACGTCGGGATAGCGATTGCGCTGCACCAGGTCGCGGCCCTTCTCGGCGCCGCTGATGCGCGCGTCGTCCGCCGCCAGCTGCGGATTGTTGGCGCGCAGCCGCGCCTCCAGCGCGACCATGTCCAGCTGTGCCGCCGGCGGCAGCAGGCGCAGCTTTTCCGGCGGGCGCAGCTTGACGTTCTCGGGGCGGCCCAACAGGGCGCGGATGCGGGCGCCGGCCTGGGCGCTTTCGCCTTCGAGCATGACCAGGTCGGTCTCCATGGCGATGATTTCGGATTGCGCGCGCAAGGCATCCTGCTGGCTGCCGAAGCCGCTGCCATAGCGGGTGCGCGCGATCTCGGCGACGCGCCGCATCAGGTCAAGGTTTTCCTGCGCGTAGCGGATGCTGTTCAGATGCACGTGATGCTGGGCGTAGGTCAGCTTGATTTTCGTCGCCAGTTCGATCCACCCGGCGCGCGCCTTGGCCTGCGCCTCGTCTGCAACTGCGCCGGCCACGCCGCGGCGCAGGTCGCGCTTGCCAAACCACGGCAAGGATTGGCTGAAGGTATAGCGCGCGCTGCCGATGCGCGGCGGCAGCAGGTTGGCGCTGGCATCCTGGCCCTCGTTGGTGACATCGCGCAATTCGGTACGCAGCATCGGGTCGGGCAGGGCACCGGCCGGCTCGATCTTCGCCGTCGCCGCCTCCGCTTCGGCGCGCAACGCGGCAAACTCGGGATGGCGGCTGCGGGCGAATTCGAGCAGGCTCTCGACCTGACCGCCGATCAACTGCTCGGCCGGCTGGGCACGCGCGGCTCCCACCGCAAGTGCCAGGGCCGCCCCCAGCAGGGCAATGCGCGAGGCCATGGCCCTACTTCACGGCTTCGATGCTGAGGACGGTCAGCTCGCCCTTGACCTCGGCCGCGCGAAAGCGAACCTTGTCGCCTTCCTTCAAAGTTTTCAACATGGCCGGCGTCTTCGCCTTGAAGCTCATGGTCATGGGACCCATGTTGAGATTCGGCAACTCGCCGTGCGTGATGGTAACGGTGCCGGAGGCCCGGTCAAGCTTCCTGATGACGCCGTCGGACAGCGTCGCCGCCCCGGTTGCGGCAAGCGCCGGTGCGATGGAAAAGATCAGGCTGGTGCAGAGAGCGAAAAGTGTTTGGCGATTCATCCGTGATACCTCCTTTATGCTTCATTCACCCGGAACCGTTCAGGCCGGGAACCCATAACTTCACTGCTTGTTCCCGGCATGCCCTTCCTTCGCGACCGCCAGCGGAGTAAAGCGGGCCTGTCTGGCGTCATCGCCCGACAGCGTAATCGAAACCACCACCTTCATGTCCGGCATCGACGCATACTTGCCGAAGCCCTTGAGGCGGTTTTCGCCATCGGGGATCAGTTTGACGCGAACCTTCCGCTTGCCGAAAGCAAGGGTCGCCGTGCCGCCAGCGCCGACTGTTGGAATCTTGACAACGCCATGATCGGTGACGTACACGACCACCGGGTTTTCCCTGGCTTCCGTGCTGTCTTTCGCCACCACCAGTTCGAAGTGATAAATGCCGGACATGCGCAACTGCCCGCCATTCGGCGCCTTCAAGGTATCCAGGTATTCGTCGGTATGAGCAAGCACGGCGGAACTCGCCAGCATCATTGAGCTGGCGGCCGCGATGAAAATCAGGGTTTGCTTCATGGTCGTCCCTTCAGTGACTGGCGAAGATACGGGTCGTGCCGTCGCGAGCAACCAGCAGCGTGTCATAGGGAACCGGCCGCGAACTTTCCATGCCCGGCGAACCCGGCGGCATCGAGGGCACCGCGAGGCCCAGTGCCTTGGGCTTTTCCTTGAGCAGGCGACGGATGTCGGCGGCCGGCACATGGCCCTCGATCACATAGCCGGCGACTTTGGCGGTGTGGCAGGACCCCAGCCGGTCGGGCATGCCGAGCTTCTTGCGCTCCGCGGGAACGTCGGCAACGTCATGGGCGGTTACCCGGAATCCGTTCTGGCGCATGTGTTCGGCCCAGCCGCCGCAGCAACCGCAGCTGGCATTCTTGAATACTTCGACCTTGGGCGCGTCTTGCGCGAACGCCGGGACGGCCGAGAGCGCCACGATAGCAAGGGTGATGCGAAGTGGTTTCATGACAGGATTTCCTTTTCGCAGGCAGTTGGGAGCATTCTGCGTATGACTCCCCCACCGCAAGCTGACGGCGCGATTACATTTCTGTAATCTTCCGCCAGCGCCGATTCGGCGAGCGCAGAATCTCGCCATGGGCATGAACGGGACATGAGATGAAAATCCTTGTAGTCGAAGACGAGCCGAAAACCGGCGACTACCTCAGGCAAGGCCTGGTCGAGGCCGGCTTCATCGTCGATCTGGCGAAGGACGGCACTGATGGCCTGCATCTGGGCGAGACCGGTGATTACGACTTGGCGATCCTCGACGTGATGCTGCCTGGCCTGGATGGCTGGCAGGTGCTGGCCGGCATGCGCCGCGCCGGGCGCGAGATGCCGGTGCTGTTCCTCACCGCGCGCGATCAGGTCGAGGACCGCGTCAAGGGGCTTGAACTCGGTGCCGACGATTACCTGGTGAAGCCCTTCGCCTTTGCCGAGCTGCTGGCGCGGGTGCGCACCCTGTTGCGGCGGGGCGTCCGCCACAAGGAAGCGGAACATATGCGCGTCGCCGATCTGGAACTTGATCTGCTGCGCCGCCGGGTCA
>JBIJDI010000106.1:0-7976 GCA_044344235.1 Sulfuritalea sp.
ATCGATACCGCCGCGGAGCATCTGCTGTCGATCATCAATGACATCCTCGACCTGTCCAAGATCGAGGCCGGCAAGCTGACGCTGGAACAGACCGACTTTTCGCTGGCGGCGGTTCTCGACCACACGCGCTCGCTGATTGGCGAGCAGGCGCGCGGCAAGGGGCTGACGATCGACATCGATGCCGGCGACGTGCCGCCCTGGCTGCGCGGCGACCCGACCCGGCTGCGCCAGACCTTGTTCAACTTTGCCGGCAACGCCATCAAGTTCACCGAGCGCGGCGGCATCGTCCTGCGGGCGCGACTCATCGAGGACAAGGGCGACGAATTGCAAATCCGCTTCGAGGTCGAGGATTCCGGCATCGGCATTCCGGCCGAGCAGCTTGCCGGCCTGTTCCAGTCCTTCGTCCAGGCCGACAATTCGACCACGCGCAAGTACGGCGGAACCGGCCTCGGGCTGGCCATCAGCCGCCGCCTCGCCAATCTGATGGGCGGTGATGCGGGAGTGGACAGCGAGGTCGGACGCGGCAGCATCTTCTGGTTCACCGCCTGCCTGCAACGCGGCCATGGCGTCGTGCCTTCCGCCGCCGATGCCGCGCGCGACGCCGGCAACAGCGCCGAGGAACAGGTGCGCCGCAGCCGCCATGGTGCGCGTCTGCTGCTGGCCGAAGACAATGCCGTCAACCGCGAAGTCGCGCTGGAACTGATCCACTCCGTCGGGCTCGATGCCGACGCCGCCAAAAACGGCCGCGAAGCGGTGGCGATGGCCGCCGCGACAGCCTACGACCTGATCCTGATGGATATCCAGATGCCGCTGATGAATGGCCTCGACGCCACGCGCGCCATTCGTCTGCTCGCCACCGGCGCTACCCGCGCCACCACGCCGATTCTGGCGATGACGGCGAATGCCTTCGACGAAGACCGCCGGGCCTGCCAGGAAGCGGGGATGGACGACTTCGTCGCCAAGCCTGTCGATCCGCCACAGTTCTATGCGGCCCTGCTGAAGTGGCTGCCCGCGGCGCCGCTGCAACTGCTGCCGGCGGCGGCCACCACGATTCAAGCACGGTCGGCGAACGACGAAGACATGCTGCGGCGCCTTGCGTCCATTCCGGGTCTCGATCTCCAGCTCGGCCTGTCGATGATTCGTGACAACGTGACGAAATACACGCGGCTCCTCGTCATGTTTGCCGATAGCCACCAGGCACAGGCCGAACGGATCCTGGCGCTGGCGGCAGCCGGAGACCTGGCGGCCGTCGAGCCCATCGCGCATTCGCTGAAAGGCTCGGCCGGCATGCTGGGCGCCGTGGGCGTGGCGGAAGCGGCGCGCACGGTGATGTCGGCATTGCGCGACCCGGCGGGCGACGACATGATTCCCGTGTTTTGCGAGAATCTGGGCAAGGCGCTTGCAACCCTGATCGACGGCATTCGTCTGGCCACGGCCGGAGGCCTTGAATCCGCGGCCGTAGAAGTGAATTCGGCGCGAGCGGGGGAAGTGTTGGTGCGCCTTGAGGATTTGCTGCGCCAGGGAGACATGGCCGCGAGCGCCCTCGCCCGGAATGAGGCCGGCCTGCTGCGGCAGGTGTTTGGCGATGCTGCCGTGCCGCTGCTGGCGAAGATCGAATCCTTCGATTATGAAAACGCCGCTGCGAAGTTGCACGAGTTGCGCAGTCAGGTTCGATAAACCTTTTCCGGTGCGACGGCACGAAAATCAATACACCCGTCACGCACGTCAAGATTCCCTTTGCGCGGGGGCATTACATCTCGAAAAATGACCCTAAACTTAATCCTACTAAATACATTCCCTACTTTATATAAGTCTTTACTTCTTATTTTGGCTTACTGTACTATCTGTCAATCCTAGCCAAAGTAAGGAACCGCCATGCGAGTCCGTGCCACTGTTTCCACCAAGGGTCAGGTCACGCTACCCGCTGCCATGCGAGCCAAATTGGGCATTCAGGCGGGTTCGCATATTCGTTTTGAGCTGCGCGGGCAAGAGCTGATAATCAAGTCGGAATTACCCATGAGCGCTTATTACGGCATGCTCAAGGGCTACGACATCGGGGACACCGAAATCCCCAAGGAACCGGATCGCGAGCTATGAATGTGGTCGATTCTTCAGGCTGGATAGAGTTTTTCATGGCGGGTGCCAACGGCGCTCACTTCAAGCCCGTCATTGAAGATACACGCCGCCTGTTGGTTCCCATCATCGCCTTGTACGAAGTCCATAAGCGTTTGAGCCGAAACCTGCCCCCCGAGATCGTGGCGAGTTGTCTGGATGTGATGCGACTTGGGCGCGTACTGGAGTTGACCGATGCGCGCGCCGTTGCCGCTTCCACAACGGCTTCGGCACACAACCTGGCACTGGCCGATGCCGCCATGTACAGCATGGCGCAAGAACATAACGCCACGCTATGGACACAAGATATCGACTACCAGGGTTTGTCCGGCGTGAATTACCGCGCCAAGCGCGGCTAAGGAAACACTGATTAAGTCCGTTCGCGTTGAGCCTGTCGAAACGCAAGCCAGTCAAATCAAGGGCTTCGACAAGCTCAGCCCGAACGGTAGGTACTTGTTCGGCGTTTCTCTAAGTCTTGGCCGGCATGAACTCCATGGCCAGGCGCACCAGTTCGGCGATCGAACCGGCCTGCAGCTTCTGCATGATCATGTGCCGATAGGTTTCGGCGGTGCGCTGGCTGATGTTGAGTTCATTGGCGATGACCTTGGTCAGCTTGCCTTCGAAGATGCCCTCCAGCACTTCGCGTTCGCGTGGCGTCAGCAGCGCCATGCGCTCGCCGATTTCGCGGCTCTTGGTCTGTATCTCTACGCGCCGCTGGTCGATGCGCAGGCCGTCCTGGATGCGATCGAGAACCTGCTGCGTGGAAAACGGCTTCTGGAAAAAATCGAGCGCGCCGCCACGCATGGCGCGGACTACCGAGGGCACTTCCGGGTAGCTCGAAATGAAAATGATCGGCAGGTCGATGTCCTGGAAGCGCAGCTCGTCCTGCAACTCCAGCCCGCTCATCCCCGGCATGCGCACATCGGTAACGATGCAGCCGGCCAACTGGGTCAGGTCCTGCTTGAGGAAGCTGGTAGCATCGGGAAAAACCGCGTAGGGCAGATGCACCGATTCGACCAGGTCGGTCAGCAGAAACGTGATCACCGGGTCATCGTCGAGCAGATAGACCTTCGGCTGCGGCAGATCGGCTTGCCTGGCGTGCGTCAAGACACCGGTTTCCGGTGGATTCTGTCAGGACGGAAGTTTTGCTGCACTGGACCTTGCCCCTTTAGCCTACGTAGATTCCGCAGTTTGTCGCGTAATTTCCGGATGCACAAACCACGCTTGCTTTGAGATCATGAAGAAAGCGCATCGGGATTTATCGATCACGCATTTTAGCCGCGTTTGATGGCGTCGGGAATGATCTCCGCCGAGTGTGGCAACGAACTCAAGCATCCGCAAAACCTCATGGCTGCCAACGACCACCCCGAAATCACCAACGCCGAGTTCGCCCAGTTCCAGAAGCTGATCTACAAGATCGCCGGGATCAGTCTGGCTGACACCAAGAAGGTGCTGCTGGTCGGGCGGCTGGGGCGGCGGCTGAAGCACCACGGGCTGTCCAGTTTTGCCGAGTACTACCGCTTCGTCGCCAGCGGCAACGATGCCGACGAATTGCAGACCATGGTCGATCTGCTCACCACCAACGAAACCTACTTCTTCCGCGAAGAAGCCCATTTCGAGTTCCTCGCCAAGACCATCGTCGCCGGGCATCCTTCCGGCAGCCCGTTCAACGTCTGGAGCGCCGCCTCCTCGACCGGCGAGGAGATCTACACCATTTCCTTCGTGCTGGCCGATACGCTGGGACTGGATGCGCAATGGACGGTGCAAGGCTCGGATATTTCGACGGCCGTGCTGGCCACCGCGCAACGCGGCCTGTACTGGCTCGACCGCACCCGCGGCCTGCCGCAATCCTATCTGCGCAAATACTGCCTGAAGGGCGTGCGCAGCCAGGAAGGCGGCTTCATGATCGCCCCCGAAATCAAGCGCCACACCAAGTTCATGCAAGTGAACCTGAACAAGACCTTGCCCGCGATGGGCAAGTTCCACGTCATCTTCCTGCGCAACGTGATGATCTATTTCGACGCCGAGACCAAGCGCCAGGTCGTCGCCCGGCTGGTCGAGCAACTCCATCCCGGCGGCTACTTCATCGTCGGCCACTCCGAAAGCCTCAACGGCCTCACCGATACGCTGCGCGCCCTGAAGCCCACCATTTACCAACTGCCGGCATAGCCGCGCGAGCCAAATGAACAATTTCAAGACACCGTTCGGCCTGAGCTTGTCGAAGGCCTGTATTGCCAAGATTCCGCGGTTCGACAGGCTCACCGCGAACGGCGGCAGACCCAGCGAAGCGAGCCGGTAATCATGACCAACAAAATCAAGGTAATGATCGTCGACGACTCGGCCGTGGTGCGCCAGGTCAATCGCGAGACGCTGGAACGCGAACCCGACATCGAAGTCATCGGCGTCGCGATCGATCCGATCTACGCCATGGAAAAGATGAAAGTACAGTGGCCCGACGTGCTGGTGATCGACATCGAAATGCCGCGCATGGACGGGCTCACCTTCCTCAAGAAGATCATGGCCGAGCACCCGACGCCGACCATCGTTTGTTCCTCGCTGGCCGAGAAAGGTGCGGCCGCCACCATCGATGCGCTGGCGGCGGGGGCACTCGCCATCATCACCAAGCCCAAGGGCGGCGTGAAGCAGTTTTTGCAGGATGCCGGCGACGATCTGGTGTCGGCCGTGCGCGCCGCGGCGAAGGCCAACATGCGCCGGGTCATCGTCGGCGCGGCCCGCCCGCTGGCACCGCCGCCCAAGCTCACGGCGGATGTCATGCTCGCCGCCCAGGTGGCCAGCACGCGTGCCATGGCGAACACCACCGACCGCGTGGTGGCCATCGGCACCTCCACCGGCGGCACCCAGGCGCTGGAAGCCGTGCTGACCAAACTGCCCAACGTCGGCAGCGGCATCGTCATCGTCCAGCACATGCCCGAGAAATTCACCGCCATGTTTGCCGAGCGCCTCAACAGCCTGTGCAAGCTGGAAGTGCGCGAAGCCCAGAACGGCGATCGCGTGATGCCCGGCCGGGCGCTGATCGCTCCGGGTGGCCGCCACATGATGCTGCGGCGTAGCGGCGCCCAGTACTACGTCGAAGTCGCCGACGGCCCGCTGGTGAATCGCCACAAGCCTTCGGTCGATGTGCTGTTCCGTTCTGTGGCCCAGATTGCCGGACGCAATGCGCTGGGCGTGATCATGACCGGCATGGGCGACGACGGCGCGCGCGGCATGAAGGAAATGCACGATGCCGGGGCCAAGACGGTGGCCGAGGACGAATCCACCTGCGTGGTGTTCGGCATGCCCAAGGAAGCGATCAAGCTCGGTGGCGTGGACCGGATCGTGCCGCTGGACCTGATTCCCTCGGAAATCATCGCCTACGGTTGAACTAACCACGAGCACGAGTCAGATCATGCCGCCCATCGACCACGACCCCAAAGAACTCGAGCGCCGCGCCCGCAACATCAATCCGGGCGGCTGGACGGTCGAGACCGAACGTCCGATCACGACCCTGCTCGGCTCCTGCGTCGCGGTCTGCCTTTACGACCCCAAGCTGCGCCTGGCCGGCATGAACCATTTCCTGCTGCCCAGCCGGACCAAGACGGCCAGCGACGATACCGACGTGATCCTGGCCGGCGACTACTCGATGGAAGTGCTGTTGAACACCATGCTCAACAAGGGCGCGCAAAAGAACCGCATCGTCGCCAAGGCCTTCGGCGGCGGCACCATCGTCACCTCGATCCGGATGGCGATCGGCCAGCGCAATGCCGATTTTGCGAAGGAATGGCTGGAGCGCGAAGGCATCCACCTGGCTGCGCAGGATTTCGGCGGCGCCTGGTCGCGCAAGGTGATCTTCACCCCCGACGGCGGCGATGCCTTCTGCCGCCGCCTGCCGATCAGCCAGCCCGGCGTGCAGGACGTGGTCAATGCCGAGAGCGAGTACGAGAAGTCGCTGCACCGTCCGGCCAAGCCGACGGGCGAGAAGAAGATCGAACTGTTTTGAGTCTGGACTCCCGGGATACGACATGGACGTAAAAGCGATACTGACCCAGATTGCGCAGGCGGCCGCGGCGGACGATCTGATCTTCCCGACCACCACCGAAATGGCGCTGCGGGTGCAGCGCACGCTCGACGATCCCGACTGTTCGCTGGACCAGCTCGCCAAGCTGGTGCAGGCCGATCCGCTGCTGGCGGCACGGGTTGTCGCTGTCGCCAATTCGGTGATCTACAACCGCACCGGGCGCAGCATCACCGACGTCAAGAACGCCGTCTCGCGCATCGGCCTGAATACCCTGCGGGTGCTGGCCGCGGCCGTCGTCGTGCGACAGATGGAAGGCATGGCGCGCACCCGCGAACACCGGGCGCTCGCGGTTCGGCTGTGGGAGCACACGGCCCATGTCGCGGCACTGTGCCAGGTCATCGCGCGCCGCGTCACGCATGTCAATCCGGATACCGCATTCTTTGCCGGCATCATCCACGAGGTGGGCGGTTTCTACCTGATCTCGCGCGCCCCGGATTACCCCGGCCTGCTCGATGCCGGACACGGCAGCCTGCTGGCCTGGGACGAGGGCGGCGCGGCGGAAGTCGGGCGCGCCGTGCTCAAGCGGCTTTCCGCTCCCGCCGCGGTGAGCGATGCGGTCGAGTGCCTGTGGGAGGGCTACCTGGCGATGCCGCCACAATCGCTGGGCGACACGCTGTTGCTGGCCGACCAGTTGGCGCCGGTCGAGTCCCCGCTGTCCCAGCTTGCCGGCACCGGGCGCGAGGGTACGGAAGCGAAAATCGACGTCGCGTTCGATGACGAGACGCTGAGCGGCATCCTGGAAGAATCGGCGGCCGCGGTCGCCTCGCTGATCGACGCCTTGCGCGCCTGATCAGGGCAAGGCGCGGCGGACGCTTTCGATCAGGGCGTCAAGCTCGACAATCAGCGCTTTGCCCAGCGTGTCGATTCCCAATTTGTCCGGATTGGTGCGAAGTGCCGCATGAAGGGCGGCAGCGGCCTCGGCGACCCGCACTGCGCCGATGGTGCCGGCCGAACCTTTCAGGGTGTGGGCCAGTGCCTTGATGGCATCCCGATCATTCGCGGCCAGCGCTGAAGCGAGTTGCGGCGCATCGGCGGCATGGCTGTCGGCGAACAGGATCAGCATGCGGGCGAATTTCGTGGCATTGCCGCGCATCGCCGTCAGCCCTGGCTCGATGTCGAGTCCGGGGATCCCCGCCAGTCGCCGCCGCAGGTCGGCCGCGTCCGGTTCCGCGCCCGCCGCCGTCGCGGCCGGCCCGCTGTCCGCTTGCACGAACATTTCGCCTTGCGGCGCCGGCGGGGCTTTCGGCAGCCACTTCAGCAGCGTGGCATAGAGCGTGCCGGGATTCACCGGCTTGGCGACGAAGTCGTTCATGCCGGCCTCGGTGCAGGCACGGCGATCCTCGTCGAAGGCGTTGGCGGTCATGGCCAGGATCGGCGTGGTCTTCCGGTCGGCCAATGCCCGGATGGCGCGGGTGGCTTCGAGGCCGTCCATGTGCGGCATCTGCATGTCCATCAGGATCAGGTCGTAGGTCGTGGCGCGCGCCTTGTCCAGCGCCTCGCGGCCATCGACAGCGACATCCACCGTCAGCTCGGCGCCATGCAGCAGGTCGAGCGCGACCTCGCGGTTGATCGCATTGTCTTCGGCCAGCAGCAGGCGGGCGCCGCTATGGTGACGGCGCAGTTCGGTCTCGGCATCCTCGGTGCCGATTTCAGCGGCGGTCGACATGTCACCCAGCCCGCGCCGCAAACGGGCGGTAAACCAGAAGGTACTGCCCTCGCCCGCCGTGCTGTCAGCGCCGACTTCCCCTCCCATCAGTTCGGCGAGGCGCCGGGTGATGACCAGGCCAAG
>JBIJDI010000107.1:0-7932 GCA_044344235.1 Sulfuritalea sp.
GGCGGAGATCGCCTCGGCGGGCGGGCCGATGAACACCAGTCCGGCCTCGACGCAGGCGCGGGCGAAGTCCGCGTTCTCACTGAGGAAGCCGTAGCCCGGATGCAGCGCCTGCGCGCCGCTTGCCGCGGCGGCAGCTAGCAATGCTGCGCTGTTGCGATAGGAGTCGACCGCGGGCGCCGGGCCGATGCGCACGGCTTCGTCGGCGAGCGTGACGTGCGGTGCGTCGGCATCGGCATCCGAATACACGGCCACCGTGCGGTAGCCCAGCGTGCGCGCCGTGCGCATGATGCGGCAGGCGATCTCCCCGCGGTTGGCGATAAGGATCTTGCTGAAGCTCATCACGGCGCCCAGGATGGTTTGCGCTTCTGCAGGAAGGCCGTAGTGCCCTCGATGCCCTCGCTTCCCTGCGCGGCCAGCGAGAACGCGGCCGCGGCCTCGTCGATCAATGATTCCGGCGCTGCCAGCCGGGCCTTGGCGATCAGGCGCTTGGTCGCCGCCACCGCGCCGGGTGCGCAGGCGAGGATTTCATTCAGCACATCCGCCAGTGCCCCGGTCAGTGCCGCTTCGTCGTCGGCCACGGCATGCACCAGGCGCAGCGTGAGCGCGGTTTGCGCATCGAGTTTGCCGCCGGTGACCGCCAGGCGTTTGGCTTCGGCAAAGCCGAGGCGCTCGACCAGGTAGGGAGCGATTTGCGCCGGCACCAGGCCGAGCGAGGTTTCGGGTAGACGGAAGCTGGCCGAGGCGTGGGCCAGCGTGACATCGGCGGCACAAGCCAAGCCGAAGCCGCCGCCCATCACGGTGCCTTCCACCACGGCCACCACGGCCAGCGGCGTGCGGGCAAATTCGGCGCAGAGCCAGCCGAACCGCGTGTTGGTGTGGGCCAGCGGATCGTTGTCCTCGCTGGCGTGGGCACGCGCCGTCGCCATGTCCTTGAGATCGGCGCCGGCGCAGAAATGTCCGCCCGCGCCGCGCAGCACGACCACGCGGGTGACGCCGTCGCTCTCTGCCACGGTCAGAGCCGCGAGCAGTTCGTCGACCATGGCGAGCGACATTGCGTTGCGTACCTCCGGCCGGTTGAGCGTCAGGTGCAGCACGCCGCCTTCGTGACGTGCGCTGAGGGTGCGGTAGGCATCGGCCATGTTCATCCGCCCCTGGGCAGGGTGCCTTCGAGCTTGGCGATGATGCCGAGCATGACCTCGTCGGCGCCGCCGCCGATCGACACCAGGCGGCCGTCGCGCCAGGCGCGCGACACCGGGTTGTCCCAGGTGTAGCCCATGCCACCCCAGTACTGCAGGCAGGAATCCGCCACTTCGCGATCGAGTCGCCCGGTCTTGAGCTTGGCCATGGAGGCCAGCTTGGTCACGTCCTTGCCCGCCACATACTCCTCGACGGCGCGGTAGGTCAGCGAGCGCAAGGCTTCGACTTCGGTGCGCAACTCGGCGAGGCGAAAATGCACCACCTGGTTGTCGAGGATGGATTTGCCGAAGGCCTTGCGCTCGCGCGTGTAGGCGATGGTCTGGTCGATCATGTTGTCCATCATGCGCAAGCTGCTCGCCGCACCCCACAGGCGCTCCTCCTGGAACTGCAGCATCTGGTAAGTGAAGCCCATGCCTTCCTGGCCGATGACATTGGCCTGCGGCACGCGCACGTCGTCGAAGAAGATCTGCGCGGTGTCGGAGGCGTCCATGCCGATCTTGTGGATCTTCTGCCGGCTGATGCCCGATGCGTTCATCGGCACCATGATCAGCGACTTGTTCTTGTGCGGCGCGCCTTCCGAGGTGTTGGCCAGCAGGCAGCACCAGTCGGCCTTCATACCGTTGGTGATCCACATCTTGCTGCCGTTGATCACGTAGTCGTTGCCGTCCTTGCGCGCCGTGGTCTTCACGGCCGCAACGTCCGAGCCACCGCCCGGCTCGGAGACGCCGATACAGCCGACCATGTCGCCGGCAATGGCGGGCGCGAGGAATTCACGCTTCAGTACTTCCGAGCCGAAACGCGCCAATGCCGGCGTGCACATGTCGGTCTGCACGCCGATGGCCATCGGCACGCCGCCGCAGGCGCAATCGCCGAGCGCCTCGGCCATGACCATGGAGTAGGAGAAGTCGAGCTCCTGACCGCCGTATTCGGCCGGATACTTGAGGCCAAGCAGGCCCAGGTTGCCCAGCTTCTTGAACACTTCGTGCGAGGGAAACTGCTCGGCGGCTTCCCATGCCGCGACATGCGGGTTGATTTCCTCGCGCACGAAGCGGCCGACCGTGTCGGCAAGCTGGCGATGTTCGGCAGTGAATTGCATGACGAGTCCTTTCTAGAAGCGGGCGACGCCGAAAGTGTTGGGGTTCAATTGGCGCGCCGCGCCCTCGGCGGCGACGTCGAGGCAGAGGCCGAGCACGCGGCGGGTATCGCGCGGGTCGATGATGCCGTCGTCCCACATGCGCGCGGTGCCGAACAGCACCGAGGATTCCTTTTCCAGTCGCAGCCGCAGGCCTTCGCTCATGGCCGCCAGTGCCGCTTCGTTGGCGGGTTGTCCGGCGCGCTCGAGCTTGGCGCGGCCGACGATTTCCATGACTTTCGCCGCCTGCGCCGCGCCCATCACGGCGGTGCGCGCCGATGGCCACGAAAATATGAAGCGCGGATCGAAGCCGCGCCCGCACATGCCGTAGTTGCCGGCGCCGTAGGAGCCGCCGAGCACGATGGTCAGCTTCGGCACACGCGCATTGGCCACGGCCTGGATCATTTTCGAGCCGTGCTTGATGGCGCCGGCGCGTTCGGCCACCGAGCCCACCATGTAGCCGGTGGTGTTCTGCAGGAAGATCAGCGGCGTATTGCTCTGGTCGCAAAGCTGGATGAACTGCGCGGCCTTGGTCGAACCGTTGGGCTGGATCGGCCCGTTGTTGCCGAGGATGCCCACGGTATGTCCGTGCAGGCGGGCATGCCCGCAGATGGTGTCAGTGCCGTAGCTGGCCTTGAATTCGAGGAAGTCGGAGGCGTCGACCTGGCGCGCGATGACTTCGCGCACGTCGTAGGGCTCGCGCTCGTCGGCGGGAACCAGCCCCATCAATTCCTCTACTGGAAACCGCGGGCCCTGAAAACTCGGCGCTCGTGGAACGGCGTTCCAGTTCAGCTTGTCCATCACTTCGCGCGCCATGGCGATTGCATGGGCGTCGTTCTCGCACAAGTACTCGCCAAGGCCCGTGACGCTGGCGTGTGTCTCGGCGCCGCCCAAGGCTTCCTCGTCGACGTCCTCGCCGATCGCCGCCTTGACCAGCGGCGGGCCGGCCAGATAGATGCTGGAGCGGCCGCGCACCAGAATCACGTAGTCGGACAGGCCGGGCAGATAGGCACCGCCGGCAGTGGAGGCGCCATGGACGATGGCGATCTGCGGAATGCCGGCGGCGGATAGCCGCGCCTGATTGGCAAAGCTGCGGCCGCCCTCGATGAAAATCTCCGACTGGTAAATCAGATTGGCACCGCCGCTTTCCACCAGGTAGAGCAGCGGCAGGCGGTTGTCGCGGGCGATCTCCTGCGCGCGCAGGCTTTTCTTCAGGCCCATCGGCGGGATGGTGCCGCCCTTGATCGCGCTGTCGCTGGCCATGACCACGCAACGCTTGCCGCTGACCGTGCCGATGCCGATGATCGAACCGCCGCCCAGCACGGATTTGCTGCCGTCGTCGTCGTGCATGCCAAGGCCGGCCAGCGTGGCGAACTCGATGAAGTCGCTGCCGCGATCGAGCAGGCGCGCGACGCGCTCGCGCGGCAGCAACTGGCCGCGTTTCTCGAACTTGTCGCGCTTTGAGGAGGACTCGTCGCGCACCTTTTGCTCCAGCGCACGCACCTCGGCCAGTCGCTCGCTCATGCGCGCGACGTTGGCGGCGAAGGATGCCGACCCGGTGTCGAGCAGGGAGGTCAGTTGCGGCATCAGGATTCCTTGAGCACGTCTGGCGTCACGGCGCGATGGAAACCATCGAAGGGCACCGAGCGCTTGTGGTCAGGGATCGGAAACAGTGGCGTGTCGAGCGGCGCACCGCCGTCGATGGCCAGCGTGACGCCGGTGATGAAGGCCGCGCCCGGCGAGAGCAGGAAACAGATCGTGGCGCTGACTTCGGATTCGGTGCCCAGGCGGCGCAAGGGCACGTGCTTCTTCAGCTTCGGAATCAGCTCCCGCACCGGACCCTTGTAGGTATCGAGCCCCGCGGAGGCAATCCATCCGGGCGCTACGGCATTGACGCGCACG
This sequence comes from Sulfuritalea sp., assembly GCA_044344235.1. Lineage (GTDB taxonomy): Bacteria > Pseudomonadota > Gammaproteobacteria > Burkholderiales > Rhodocyclaceae > Sulfuritalea. The sequence continues at coordinate 4,232 of JBIJDI010000107.1, forward strand.
CCGCTGGCCGCCCATTCGACGGCGGCGGTCTTGGTCAGATTGGCCATGCCCGCCCGCGCGGCGCCGGAGTGCCCCATGCCGGGCATGCCGTTCCACATGTCGGCCGTCATGTTAACAATGGCGCCGCCATGGGTCTGCATGGATTGCAGGTAGAGCTCGCGCATCATCAGGAAGCCGCCGGTCAGGTTGTTGGCGAGCACCGTCTCGAAGCCCTTCTTGCCGATGGCCATCAGCGGCGAAGGAAACTGCCCGCCGGCATTGTTGACCAGGCCGTGGATGCGACCATGACGACCGACCATCTCCTGGACGGAAGTGCGGACCGCATCCTCGTCCCGGATGTCGAACGCGGCGAATTCGGCGCGGCCACCGTCCTCGGCAATTTCTGCGGCGACGTGCTGCAGCTTGTCGGCGCTGCGCCCGGTAAGAATCACGGTGGCGCCGAGCGCGGCAAGTTCATGCGCGACGCAGCGGCCGATACCGCTACCGCCGCCGGTGACCCAATGCACTTCGCCGGCGAACAGGCTGGGGCGCAAGACGCTGGCATAGCTGGGGTGGGCTTGGCTGGCGTTGGTCATCGACGATCTCCTCCGCGTGAATGTTGCGATCATGCTACCGAGTGCTTACGTTAACGTCAACAGACTGTCGCAATGGACAGATTTATCTTGAAAGCGAGAGCGCGGCTTGTTAGGATGGAGCGATGAAAGCGAACGCAAACCGGGCCGCCGCCGTTGCCCGCCCGCGAAGCGGAATTCCGGGCACGCAAAGCGAGCCAGTGTCTACCGAAAACGAGTTGTACGGCATCACCGAGCTGGCTAGGGAGTTCGGAATTTCGCTGCGCGCCATCCGCTTCTATGAGGACAAGGGACTGTTGGCGCCGCGTCGCATCAATGGCGGCCGCGCCTATACCCGGCGCGACCGCGTGCGCCTGGGGCTGATACTGCGCGGCAAGGCGGTGGGCATGTCGCTGGCCGAGATCGAGCACATCCTGTCGCTCTACGGTGATCATGGCGAAGGCCATGCGAAACAACTCGATTACCTGGTCGGCCGCATCGACGAAGCGATGCAGGAGCTCGACACCCGTCGGCGCAACATCGAGGCCATGCTTGGCGATCTCGCCGACGCCAAGGGGCAACTGCAGCGGACGCTGGCGCTGAAGCGCCGCGTCAGGAAGAAGTAGTCAGGCCTTGGCGAGTTCGGCGCGCAGCGCACCGATCACGGTGTCGTAGCGGTTCGGATCGGTATCCTTCGCGGCACCGAACACGGCCGAGCCGGCAACGAAGGTATCGACTCCGGCTCGTGCCACTTCCAGGATATTGGCCGGGCCGACGCCGCCGTCGATTTCAAGACTGACGTTCAGGCCGCGCGCATCGATCATCTTGCGCACCGCCCTCGCCTTGTCGAGCACGTAGGGGATGAACTTCTGCCCGCCGAAGCCGGGGTTAACCGACATCAGCAGCACCATGTCGATCTTGTCCAGCGTGTATTCGAGCACGTCGAGCGGCGTCGCCGGGTTGAACACCAGGCCCGGCTTGCAACCGCACTCGCGGATCAGGCCGATGGTGCGGTCGACATGTTCGGAGGCTTCCGGATGGAAGGTGATGTAGGTGGCACCGGCCTTGGCGAAGTCGGGGATGATGCGGTCGACCGGCTTGACCATCAGGTGCACGTCGATCGGCGCCGTCACGCCGTGCTTCTTCAGCGCCTCGCAGACCAGCGGACCGATGGTCAGGTTCGGCACGTAATGGTTGTCCATGACATCGAAGTGCACGATGTCGGCACCCGCTCTGAGAACGTTGTCGACTTCCTCGCCGAGCCGGGCGAAGTTGGCGGAAAGAATGCTGGGGGCGATCCTGAAGACTTTGGACACGGCGAACTCCCGATAATGGATGAGCCGATTCTACCGGTGGCGTGGCGCCGTGGATTCAGGAAATATGATGAGGGGTATAAGGAGACGCCGTATCGCCGGCGCCGTCCGCCGGAGACATAAGTTTTCAGCGTTCAGGGCAACTTGCCGGCGGCGACCATGCGGTTGAAAAGAATGTTGGGTGAAAGCCAGACGGCGAAGTCATCGTAGTTCGGGTCTCCCGTCTTGCTGACGAAATCGTCGTCGCCGTCGGTATTTTCGAGCTCGTTGGCATCGAGAGATGCTGTGTTGGTGCCGCCAGCCGAATTGAACGCCCCCGCTCCGTTCTTGCCATGCGAGACGATCACTGCGGGAACGGCATTGGCAACGCTTGTTGCGCAGGTGTTTTCGGCGCACACGCGCAGGGTGCCAATGCTGCTCAAGGTGAATCCGGTGGCGTTGTTCGAGAATGCCGGGGTAACCCGATAGCGGAAGCGATTGCCCCACGCATCGATGCGACCGAGCCCGAGGTCGACCCAGGGGATGCGGCCTTCCTGGGCTGTGCAGGCGTTGCCCGCTCGGTTCTCCAGGCCATCGTCATTGGTGTCGGGACAGGGCAGGTAGGGTTTGCCGTCCGTGGCGTTGTGGCTTGCAGCAAAGCCGATGAGTGCCTCACGGATCTCGCCCAGGGTCTTCTCGGTTTCGCCGTTGTAACGGAGGTCCTGCTGCGCCGATAGCGGCAAAAGCATCCCGCCAATCAGCAGCGAGACGATGAACATCACGATGGCGAGTTCGATCAGGGTGAAGCCACGCTGATCGAAAGTCGGTGCTGGTGGGACGGCGCGGAACATGACCAATGCTATTCCGCGGGGCCGATAGGTGCGACCATGTCAAATGTGACGGTCTTTGCAACCAACAGGCCATTCTCCGTCACGATCAGCGGTGTTCCGGTACGAGCGGCAATTTCCCTTGCACGTTGCGCGGCTCGCAGCATAGCGGCGGGCGCGGCCCGCATATCGGCATCCTTGAGATGAGAAACGGGCGTTGGCGCGATGGTGCTCAAGTATTTTCTCCTTCTTCCAGAAGCAGCGGAACTTCGCCGCTATTGTCGAACAGCAACCATGAATCGACTCGTGATCGGTAAGTGGATCGAAAATTCAGGCGCCCTGCATCAAACCTGCGACGTATCGTGGCTTCCGGGATATCGTGCCCACCCTGAACCACGCGTGTCGCGACGCGGGCAATGGCTTCTTCTGCTGATCCCAATGCCAGGAAAATCAACTTCACAGTGTACCCGTCGTTCCGCCAATCGTCGATCATGCGCGCATAGGTCAGGCCGGCCAAGGTGGTTTCGAAGGCGAAACTGATGCCTTGGGCTGCATGGTGCGCAATCTCCCGCAGCATCATGCGTCCGGCACGAAAAGCTGCAGCTTCGGGCTGGAAGGGCGAAATGCCGGCTGCGATCAGGTCGGCATTGACGAACACCGGGCAGCCTCCCTCGTTTGGTAGGAATTCACGAGCAAACGTCGTCTTTCCCGCGCCGTTGGGGCCGGCGATGATGACGATTTTCTTTTGGGCTGTCATGCGGATGGAAAAGTCGGCGCTCGCGGGACGGCGAATGTCATGGCAGCCATGTTGAAAAAAAGTCACTGACGGTGACGACCTGGCTTGCCGTGCTTTGACTAGTCGTAAAGCCGAGTCGTGTGGTGCGGAAGGCAGGTTGGTAGCAGACATTGTCGATGCCGCAGAACTGGTTGCCGGCGCAACTCACGTTGCTGCCGCAGGACGTCGTGCTGCGGATGTCGAAGACTTTTTTGCTGTCGTACAGATTCGGTTTCTGGCCGGTGTAGCAGTACCG
>JBIJDI010000108.1:0-7835 GCA_044344235.1 Sulfuritalea sp.
ACCAGCTCGGTCTTTGTTTCCTGGGTGCGCGAGGCGACGGCGCATTGCTCGAATCCGTCGACCCCCGGCGCCTTGCTCATCTCCTTGATCTTGGCGGCGACCTTGGCCGCCAGTTCACGGTCTTCTGGCTTGATCTTGTCCTGGTCGGTCTGTACCAGTTTGGTCGCTGGGCCGCGGAAGGCGAGGATGAACGACGGCTTGACGCCTTGTTGAATCAGCGATTGGCGGGTCTCGTCGATGACGTTGAGGCGGGCCAGCAGCAGCTTGGGGTTGCCTTCATGGATGTCGAAAGCGATCTTGCCCTCCTTGACTCCTTTGAGGGCAGCGCTGTCGTCAGCAGCGTGAGCGCCTGTGGAACAGGCAACGAATATTCCCAGCGCAAGCGTTCCGAACAACTGCTGCAAGCAAGTGATCTTGGTAACCATGTTGTCTTCTCCGGTGAATTGATATGTGTTGATGTGAGCGGGAAACGTCTTGCGATATCGGTGTGGCCATTGCATGTCGCGTGCGGTGGGGATCAGGGCCGGATGTAGGCCCAGCCCTCGCGCTGCTTTTGCATCAGTTCGACGACGCCGGCCTTGACGTAGGAAATCTTGTCGATCATATCCTCGCGCTTCATCTTCTGGTTGGTCATGGTGTTCTCGCAAGCCACCACCTTGACTCCCGCCGCCATGGCGTCGATGACGCGGTTGGCAATGGTGGCGTCGGCCTTGAGCATGCCGATACCCGGACCGTAGGCCACGATTTCAACCTCGGTATTGGCGGCGCCAAGATCGGTCTGGACGTTCTTGGTGTTATTGAGCGCAAGGTTCCACTTCGCCGGGTCGGCGTCGCTGACCTGGAAGATCACCCGCGCCTTGCCGGCGGGATCGGCGGCCAGTGCCAGCGACGGCGCGGTCAGGGCAAGTACGGCAACAAACAGGCTGGTGCAGGCGGTATGTCGCATCATGAGGTCTCCTAGTTATGATTGTCCGTGGGGCGAACTTCGTAAAGACGCGGCGCACGCGGGCTTTATTCCTTGTGCGCTGCCGCATCGAATTGCGGGAATAATCCGGCTTCGCGCCGCGTCCTACCCTCAGCCATGGCAATCCTCTCCTTCCTCTTTCACAGCCAACAATGGCGCGAGAGCCTTGAAACCTCGCGCCCGGCGCTGTACCGCGTAGCCTTTGCCTGGTGCCGCGACGCGGCGCTGGCCGATGACCTGGTACAGGAGGCGACAACCAAGGCACTGGAACGTGGCCACCAGTTGCGCGACCCGACACGCTTCAAGGGCTGGCTGTTCGCCATCCTGTCGCGCTGCTGGCATGACCACCTGCGCGCACGACACCCGCACGAGGACATCGACGAACTGGCAGATGAGTACCTCACCGGCGGCAGCACGCCGCCTGAGGAAGCCGAGCGCCGCCAAACCGTGGTACGCGTGCGCGCCGCCGTGGCGCGGCTGCCGGTGGGTCAGCGCCAGGTACTGACCCTGGTCGACCTTGAGGAGTTCGGCTATGCCGAAGTCGGCGAGATCCTCCAGATACCGATTGGCACCGTGATGAGTCGCCTGCACCGCGCCCGCCGCGCCCTGCGCGAGGACTTGCTGCGCGTCGAGGCCGCCTCGACGCTACGGAGAGTGAAATGAAGCACGACATATCCGACGAACAGTTGAATGCCTTCATCGATGACGAACTCGACACCGCCGACCGCGAACGCGTGCTGGCCGCGGTGGCGGTCGACGGCGAACTGGCGCAACGTGCCTGCGCCCTGCGCCTGATCAAGGAACAAGTGCGCCACGCCTACGCCGAACCCCCTGCCGCGCCATCGCGGCGGCAGCCGGCACGCCCCTGGCGCGCCCTGGCCATTGCGCTGCTGCTGGCGGGGGCGGCCGGCGGCGGCTGGATCGCACGCGATCAGGCCGGCATGAGGGGCGACGCCCTCGCCCGCAAGCCGGACACGGGGCACGTGATCCTGCACTTGGCCGCCTGGGACGAGCAGCGGGCGCGCATCGCGCTCGACGACGCCGAGGGCCTGCTGCGCACCGCGCAGGAAACCGCGCAGCCGATCGTCGTGGAACTGGTGGCCAATGCCGGCGGGCTCGATCTGCTGCGCGCCGGCGTTTCGCCCCATGCATATCGCATCGCGCGACTGCGCGCCGAGCACCCGAACCTGGCCCTGGTCGCCTGCGGCCAAACGGTGGAGCGCCTGCGCGAACGCGGCATCGAAGTGCGCCTGCTGCCGGGCACGCGCGTCGCCAGCTCTGCACTTGACCAGATAGTCACGCGCATGGGCCAGGGCTGGTCCTACGTGCGCATCTGACGCCCCGCCCGCAATCCCCACCCGAACCGAAGGTGACAACAAATGCGCGCTTTAGCTGTTACCCGTGGCAATAAAGTCACGTACACCGCGCTGTGGCTAGTCAATCACTGCATGTCCGATCGAAATCCGAAATCGGCAATCATCCGCATTCTTATCTAATCGGCCATCCAAAATGGGCATGCGCCCCGGCAAATAGCTGTTAACCATTACTGAGAGATATGATCCGTGAAGCAAGGCTCACTGAAAACGGCATTCTGAAAGTCTGCTCCTCTCTCCATTACAGCCACTCTCCGTGCTATAGGCGGCGCTGGGGCTGCGAAACGGAAGGCTTGGCGGACTCCGATGCTTTCGCGGGCGAAAACGGCATCAGCCATACTTCCTGAAAGTCATTTGGATTTCCTCTTGTTGGGAATAAAACGCGGCCCCCATCCGTATATCGGATGTAGCACCCACCCAATGCCAACGGAGATCACTATGAAAATCAAAACCCTGTTCGCGGCTCTGGCCGTCCTCGCAACCTCCGCCACCTGGGCCGCCGCCCCTGTGCAAATCGCCAACGGCGTGCTCGCAGGCACCAATGGCATGACGCTCTACACCTTTGACAAAGACGCCGCGGGCAGCGGCAAGAGCGTCTGCAACGGCCCCTGCGCCGGCAACTGGCCCCCGCTCGCAGCCGCAGCCGATGCCAAGCCCGAAGGCGACTACAACATCATCACCCGCGACGATGGCGCCAAGCAATGGGCGTTCAAGGGCAAGCCGCTTTACTTCTGGGTCAAGGACCAGAAGCCGGGCGACCAGACCGGACAGGGTGTGAACAACGTCTGGCAAGTCGCCAAGCCCTGAACGCGTAACGCCGTGTTAAATGGCCGCGACGTCATCGTTGCCGAAATTCCCCGTCTGCGCCGCTACGCGCGGGCGCTGACGGGGCAGGGCGACCGCGCCGACGATCTGGTGCAGGACACGCTCGAGCGCGCACTGGAAAAGTGGCGTTTCTGGCAGTCGTCGCGCGATCTGCGGCCGTGGCTGTTTTCAATCATGCACAACCTGCATGTCGATCACTACCGGCGCGAGGCACGCGTGGACTACCGTGAGGACGAGGACTTACCCGATCTGCCGCAACGCGCCGAACAGGCCGATGCGCTGGAACTGCGCGATCTCGACCGTGCTCTAGCCATGCTGCCACTGGAGCAGCGCGAGGTATTGCTTCTAGTAGCTCTGGAGGAATTGTCTTATGCCGATGTTGCCAAAGCACTCGGGCTGCCAGCGGGCACTGTGATGTCACGCCTGTCCCGCGCCCGGACCCGTCTTAAGTCCATTCTGGCCGGCGAGCGCGTGTCGCACTTGAAGGTGGTGAACACATGACCCTGCCGCCCGCCCCGATCTCCGAAGAAGATCTCCACGCCTACGCCGACAACCGTCTTGATGGCGCGCGCATGACGCAGGTCGAAACCTGGCTCGCGGCGCACCCCGAACATCGCGCCCAGGTCGACGTCTGGCGTGAACAATCGGCACGCGTGCACCGCACTTACGATGTGCTGCTCGATCAACCGATTCCGCCATGTCTGTTGCCGGCGGCCAACGCCTCGCGCTGGCTCGATCAACGTCGCGTCGCTGCCGTCGGCTGGCTGATGCTCGGTGCGGTGGTCGGCTTTCTGCTGCGCGACGTCCCGCCGCGCGAGCCTGTAGCACCGCTAGCCGGACACAACCTGCCGCGCCTGGCGGCGGTGGCCCACGCCGTCTATACGCCAGAAGTGCGCCACCCTGTCGAGGTCAGCGCCGACCAGGAAGCTCATCTGGTCGGCTGGTTATCCAAGCGCCTCGGTGCCGAACTCAAGCCGCCGCGGCTTGACGACGCCGGCTACCAGCTTGTCGGCGGCCGCCTGCTGCCCGGCGACAGGGGCGAGGTTGCGCAGTTCATGTACGAGAATTCGACAAAGAATCGCCTCACACTTTACGTTCAGCGGGCGGGAGAAAAATCCCAAGATCCCAGCTTCCGCCATGCCAAGGAAGGCAACATCGACGTCTTCTACTGGATCGATGGCCGCTTCGGCTACGCACTCTCTGGCACCACCGGTCGCAACGACATGCTCACCCTGACTACACTTGTGTATCGCCAGCTTAGCCCTTGACTTCCCACTATCACCCACCCCTGGAGCCCACATGAAAAAGACCTTCATCGCACTTTCCTTATCCCTCTCCATCAGCCTGTCTGCCAGCGCCGCCGATCCGGCGCCGAACGGCATCGCGCTACCCGAAGGCTACAAGGACTGGCGCCTGCTCAGCGTCCATCAGCGCAGCGACAACACCACACTGCGCGCCGTGCTCGGCAATGACATTGCAATCAAGGCCGCGCGCGAAGGCAAGACCAATCCCTGGCCCAAGGGTGCAATCTTGGGAAAACTGGTATTCAAGGGCGTCAAACATGAGAAGTTCGAGGCGGCACTGGAACCCGGCGCCTTCGTTCATGCCGAATTCATGATCAAGGACGCCGAGAAGTTCGCTGCCACTGGCGGCTGGGGCTACGCCCGCTGGGTCGGTGCCGAACAAAAGCCCTACGGTAAAGACGCCGGTTTCGTCACCGAATGCCAAGGCTGCCACACCCCTGTAAAGGACAACGATTGGGTGTTCACCCATCCTGTGAGGCTACCCTGAGCGTCAATCCGCCGCGCATCGCCGTCCCACAAAAGGAGCGGTGATGCCGATTGATGCCTCGGCGGGGGCGGCCGGGTTGTCATGGTCGCTGGCGGTGCGGCAAAAGGTGTTCGCTGTGCCGAAACGGTTGCGCTACTTCCTTCAGCCCGATGTCTACGGCTGGTGTACTTCAGTAAACCGACTCTGACTATCGATGCCTCGCGACATCTCATTTACATAGTATTGATCGGAAGCCAGAAATCCTGAGTTTCTCTTCCCGGTCAAATCGCATTCCTTGGTCATCGTCAATGACCGGACTCGCTGCGTAGCCGAAGTTCAGACCGACGAAATCGACAGTGCCGATTGAATGGCGGCTTACGGGAAAACGAGCTAAGAAATCGCCCGAAATGGAGGCGCGAAGGCTAGGTCCGCTGATGGCCGGGTGCGGAAATTCCATCCGATCGGGACCGGACGTTCACTCATCGGTTGAGTTCGCCACGACAAGCCGCCACTCTCGGTTTTAGTGCATCGATCCAAAATTTTCGTTTTCAGCGGCAATTCGTCGCCGTATCGCCAGCGCCGACTTTTGCCCGGCCAAACAAATCACCATCAGAATTGGCAATGCGCCAGAGTCGAGACATCCAAAGTCCTCGTCACGCAGCACCTTCGAAAACGTTCGAATATCTGCCGGCCCACTGGTCACCTTTGACTACTCTCAGGCCAGGTCGAATAGCGTCAAGCCCAAGGTTTTGGTTGCACTGCATAGCCGCTGGTCCAGGCTGGCAACTCGGGCGCCCAGGCGGCGAGCCACCGCCAGATGCAGCGCATCCCCGGCTCGCAGGGCGGTGGGCGATTCGATGAGCACGGCGGCGGTACGAAAATCAGCCGGCTCGATTTCCGTCATGCCGAGTTGCGTGGAGGCGAATCGCTGGAAGTTGGCAAGAGCCTGCTGGCGCGTCGTCGTGTCAATGGCGCCGAGACGCTGCTTGATGCCGCCGATGCTGGCCATCTCGGTCAGTGTCCACGCCGAAATCATCAATCTTCCGGTGCGCTGACGCTCAAGCCGCGCGACCAGTTCGGCCGCACCGGGTTCGCGAAAGAAAATCGCGCCGAGTACCGAGGTGTCGATGTAGATCACAGCAGATCTTGTTCGCGCATTTCAGCAACGGTCAACCCCGGTGCCGCCGGTATGGCCACCCATTTGCGCAGATCAGGCCATCCAAAGCCCTCCGCTCCCGGTTCAGGGACCAGGCGCGCCACGGGCTTCCCCCTGCGGGTGATGACCACACCTTGACCAGCCTCGACGTCGGCGATCAATGCGGACAGGTGCGATTTGGCGTTGGCAACGGTGGCGGTCTTCATGGTGCATGAATCCTCGAAATGGTCATCTGATCGTTTATTATTGATCGAGATGGTCATTTTGTAAAGAGGCCGTGCGCCATCGAGCGATAGGTTGCGCTACTTCACCACCGCAATCGGGAAGTCCGCCACCCCTTGGGGCGCAATGCTCACCGGCGACTGCTGGCCGTTGGTCAGTTCCTTGACTCGCTGCGCGACGTAGTAATCCAGACCCTTGTGGGTGATCTTGCCGGTCTTCTGGTAATCGGCCTTGCCGTTCAAGCCCTCGACCACGGCCTTGGTGAAGGCACCATTGCCCCATGCTGAATTTTCCTGAGAGAGTTGACGACCGGTCGATGCAGTGAAGACCACCACGCCGTTCTCGGCACTGGTCAGTTCATTGACGAAGGCATTGATGTCGTTGCCGATGCTCCGCGTCCTGGCGGTACCCAGTGCGTTGCCGGAATGACAGGTATCGATGAAAAACACCGCCTTGCCGGCCAATGAATTCAGGGTGTCCTTGATGTCGCCTTGCGCGACTCCGGTTCGCAGCAGTTTGCTGGGGTCGGCGTTATGCGGCATGAAGAAGTATTTTCCGGTGTTGTCGTTGACGCCGTGACCGGCGAGGAACACCACCCCCACGTCACGCGCGGTGACTTCCCGCTTCAGCCATTCCAGGCCGTCAGCGATGTCGTCCCTGGTTGCATTGTCATCGGTCAGCAGGCGTATCTGGACATCCTCGTAGAGGAGGCCTTTCTGCTTCCGGAAGGCGGCGGCGAAATCGCGCGCGTCCTTGGCGGCGAGGCCGAGGTTGAAGTCGGGATTGGCGTATTTCGATACGCCCACTGCCAGCACGTAAAGCTTGGGCTTGAACTGCAATTCCTTCTGCGGCGGGGGCTTCGCTCCAGCCCAACTGACACGCAGCACTGCCGGGGTGGAAACGCCGTTGCGGTTTTCGGCGAACAACTGAATCTCGCTGTCCTGCGGTGGAATCGGCAGGGTGATCTCGCGCGTGCCATCGGTTGCCGACACACGCAGGTTGCGCGTTTCGGGCATATTCACGGCCTGGCCATTGACGCGCACACGCAGTGCGATCACCGGCGCATCTTTGGGTGTGCGGGTGCGGTACTTCAGCGTGAGGCTGGCGGTGGACACGCCTGTGCCTTCCCTCGGCGTGAGAATCTCGACCACGGGTGGCAGGACCTGGGCGACGGACAGCGCCTGCGTCTTGCGCCCGGCCTCGGCATTGGCCAGTTTGACCGCCTCGGCCTCGGTGCCGCTTTCCAGCACCCTGGTGATGATATCCGGGCGGTTGAACTGGCTGCGGAAACGCGACGCGGGGAAGAAATCGGCGGCGTTGTCCTTGCCGCGATTCAAGTGCCAGCCGATCAGATCCTCCGCTCCCGGCGAAGCATCGTAGTAGCCGGACGGTGTCCACAGAACCCAGCGCTTCCGGTCGGGATGCGGGTAGAACGCCAACTGCTCGGCGCCGTCGGCGGCACGGTGCCAACGCAGGGTGCCGTCGCCGTAGGCCGCCACCACCCAGCGGCCGTCGCCTGAGACGT